>JASIJW010000731.1:0-6814 GCA_030050035.1 Acidobacteriaceae bacterium
TCGTAGGACATCCTGCAGCATGGTCTTATCCAACGTTAGCTCTGCCACCAGCTGCTTCAGCTTCGTGTTCTCTTCGCGAAGCTGCTTGATCTGGCGCACCTGATCCACTTCCAGACCAGCGTACTTCGCCTTCCATCGGTAATACGTCTGTTCCGTGATTCCGGTCTTGCGGATCAACTCCGCCACCGGAACTCCAACTTCGGCCCGCTTTAGAACCCCGACAATCTGCTCTACAGAAAACTTCCTCTTCATTGGCAATATCCCTCGGCCTTTCCCAGGCTGGTTCTTGCCAAAATACTAACCGTCAAAATGGATCAGTTTTAGCCAGGCCCTTCATGCTGGAAACCGAGCTTGCACGAGCGATGATAGCAAGCGGTGGTCGCGTAACTACTCTTGCCCACCACTTAAAGCTTGGGAAATCCGCGCTCAATAGAATCTGCGAACTTGATGAGATCGACCGGCTTGTAACTACTCAAGGGCCTGAACCTGGTCTTCGTGAAGCATTGAATTTGGCCAGCGTTGAAGTTCTTGTCGCTAGCGAGACTGCGGACTTGCGCCAGCCGATGCAGGGAAACTCGCGAAAGTGATGCACGAAGACAACGAGTGCGACACGCTCTGCCAGTACTGGAGCGGGAATAATTTAAAAAACCGAGCCTGAAGCTCGAGTCGTATCGCCGGATTTGAATGGCGTCGAGGCCCACATTATTGTGGGGTTGACCTCCATATCGGAACTTTTCAGGCCTGCTCAATGTTCACGTGCATTGGAGTCTGCAAGGATCGCTTTTCCACTTATCCCGTGAGAGGGGCATTTCCGCGAAATGCTTCAAGTCATTCGTTACCTCTTGACCCTCCCCGAATATTCCCGGCTAGCGGATGCGCATGCGGAGTTTCCGGTCTTTCCAAGCTCCCATGGCGGTCGTCGGAGCGTTGCGGTAATCGAGATCGACCTTATCGGATCCCTATAGATAATCCTCGCCATAGGTAGGAGGCGCTGGTCGCGGGTTTTGCCCTTGAGCAGATTGATCTATCTATTGCAGTTCCGCCCAAGCTCCTATGGCCGACTTGAGCCAGCCACCACTGATGCAAAGGAGGTTTCCAGGCGTGATCCCTTTTTGCGAATCGCTCCCCATCATGATGCATCCATCGCTTTATGCGCCACTATCGCTTGCGATCAGATTTACGAGGTCTTACGCGCCACCTGCTATTGGCGATCGATTCAATTGCCCGAACCACGCCATCGATACCAAAACACACATGTGCTCGCATTGCGGATTCAGCGGTTTGCGGATCCCCTGTGATAATGCCGTCAATCAATGTCCGGTGGAAACCGTCCGGGAGAGCACTCCTATCAGAAGCTGTATCGTAAAGCCAATTGAAAACCATGATGTGACTGCTTTCAATTGCCGACCGCAAAAACTCGCACCGCGCATACTCGGCAATTTTCATATGCAGGTCGAAGTGGTTCTTCTGTACCGCGAACAGGAATTCCTTGTCGCTATCTTGCGAGGCTGCACGAGTGAACAGCGTGTCCAGATTTTCCGCAAACCTTTTCAGTTCGAGACGCTCCTCGAATGTACTATTCTCTGCGCACAGACGCGCAGATTGGCACTCGAGGGCTTCTCTCACCTGATACATACCTCGGGCTTCGGCGATCGTCGGAATTCTCACCCTTGTTCCTACTCGTGCCTGGGATTCCAGCAGGCCATCTCTCTCCAGCCGCTGTAACGCCACAGTCACCGGGAGCAGGCTCATTCCAAATTGCTCTGCCAAATCACGCCTGGAGATTGCGGTCCCCAGTGGAAGGGTTCCGCGTAAGAGCTGGTCAAGGATCAGCCGATGTGCCTGATCGGAGAGACTTCCAGCGACGCGAGATCTGACGTGAGGCTTGCGGGCTACAGAATGTGCCGTTTGCATAATGACCAATCACCCAGTCTACACTTTACTTCGCCCAACCAAATTATTGAAATGTCAGATCATGCTGCGCGTTATTCTAACTTGCCTGATCTGTAAATGTTAAGACATCCGGGCGTGGACGGCCCGGTGCTCTCGTCACTAGATCCCTATGGAGCTAAGGCTTGTGTTCGTCGAATGCCTTGCACCCCAGCTTCGATGCCTGTCAGAAGAACATGTTTATAAACAATAACGTAGTAGAGCACTGCTGCGTGCTGGATCACCGCTTGCATCGCTTTCGGCGGCCTTCTGGCAAGGTTCGCCAAGATTGCTCGAAGGCAATGGGCGGAGTGCTTAGAAACCTCCTTGACAATTCACCCAATATGCTGTTAAAAATCTTTCTCGTACTAACATTTCAGTATTTCCCGGAGTCAAATTGGGTGAGTTCGTTAACCTCGGCGGCGCTATGCGTTTCTCGCTGATCCAAAGACGCTCTCTTTGCAAGGAGGCACCACTGATTCCAACCAGGCGATCGCTTCTCGAGCGTTGCTGGTTGTCACTCCTTCCGAGGTCTCTCGCAGGTCAACGCGATTCGCAACCGAACCATGCTGCCTTTAGGCTTCCTGCCAAACCCAACTGTCCCATGGAAGCCAATGTATTTTGCAACCATGCATCGAGGGAGATAGGCTCCGACAGCTACGCACTGACCGCAACCCACCACCCGACAGCAAGACACTCAATTCAGGAGACACCTGAATACTATCCGGGATCTTTTCTATTGCAGCGTCTCCGGCACCACCGCCGACGCGCCGAACTGGTGCAATACAGGCAGCGATGAAGCCGCAGCCATGGACGTGGTCAATTTTCACATGAAGCCAGGAAACGAAGCGGACGATTTTAGTGCGGAGAAAGAGATGCTGTCAGAGTACTGCGCCGTAGTAGCGAGCGGAGTGAGTGAATGTTCGGCCAGTGGCGACACAGGGATCATGCAGCCTGCCGAACTGGCGAAGCCGTTCTTCAACACCGAGTCCGGATATTCCGGATTCGAACCAGACAATTGGGATGGTGGCCGCGGGGCGCTGAAGCTAGGTGGTAAGCCAGAAATGCAGGCGGCTTTTATCGGCCGCTATGCGCTCATTCAGTGGTCGCTGGGTATCCAGAATTTCAACTGGTACACCTATGACATCGGTAATACGCCGAACGGTAACGCTTATGACGGATCCGGCATGCAAGCCGGCGACCTTGCGTTAGCTTATATCTCGATGTATCGCATGCTAGTTGGTCAGACAGCACAAAAGGTAATGATTGCGCTTGCTACTACCAATCAGTGCCGAGTCAATGGACATATTACCGTGGCCTGTGGGGGCATGAAACTGCCATCTCTACGACGGGCCAGCATGCTCATCAAGTGCAAGTGAGCAATCTACCCATCATGTTAGAAAACCAACAACTAGAACTGCGGGTTAGCTAACCAAGGCGGCCGAAAAGTTTTATGCGCCGTTCCAACAACAGGTACACAGATGGAGGAAGGCCCAGTCGTAGATGCGCAAACGCACTTACCTATTGCGAAGTGAGGAGGCTTTTATGAGTGAACGACCGATATTGAACAGTACTTCGACGCGACGCGACTTTTTGCGCAGTACGGCGCTGGCTTCCGGTGTCGCGGTAGCCGCTGGCGCAAACCCCGAAATCGCAGCCGGTCTGATAGGGGGGGCGCCAACAGCCCCTTCGCGTCCGCCGAATGTGCTGATGATTTGCGCGGATCAGTTCCGTGCAGATTTTGTCGGCGTAAACCACGAGAATCCATCAGTGAAAACGCCACATATCGATGCCCTGGCCGCGCGCGGAGTGACCTTCCGGCAATGCATGACTAACCAGCCGCTTTGCTCGCCATCCCGGGCTTCGTTCCTGACGGGGCGCTATGCGACTGAGACGGGAGTATGGAAACTGGGTGTCGAGCTCGATCACACTCTCCCGACCATTGCGACCGAGCTTGGCAGCCGCGGGTACTCCACGAATTTTATGGGGAAGTGGCACGTCTCAGATGTAGGAAAACGAGAGCATTTGGGATGGGTGGCGCCTGGGCCTTCGCGAGGCGGCTTCAATGACCTGTGGGAAGGGGCGAATGTGCTCGAGCTTGTTTCGCATCCCTACGAGGGAAATTATTGGGACAATGATGGCAAGAATATCGGCTATAAGGATGAGTATCGCGTCGACTTTATCGCGAACCGGGCGCGGCAATTCATCGTGCAAAAACACGACAAGCCCTGGCTCCTGTTTGTGTCACAGCTTGAGCCGCACATCCAGAATGACGTCAACAACAACATTCCGCCGAAACGTTATGAGGATAAATACAACAACCCATTTGTCCCTGCCGATCTGCAATCTGCACGCAGTGGTAACTCGCACGAATTGATACCGGGATACTATGGTTGCGTTCAGGCGATCGACGACTGTGTGGGTACTCTGGTTGAGACTCTCAAGGAGAGCGGCCAATTGGACAACACAATCATCGCTTTCTTCTCAGATCATGGCTGCCACTTTGGCACGCGGAATTCTCAGTACAAGCGCTCGCCGCATGATGCCTCGATCCGAGTCCCTCTGGTAATTGCTGGACCGGGCTTCGATCAAGCGGCGGCCGTGGATGAAGTGGTATCTCTAGTGGACCTCACGCCAACGCTGCTGGATGGTGCTGGCATCGAGCCGCCAGTAACCATGCGCGGCAAGCCGCTGAAACCGCTGCTGCATGACAGTCAGGCGCGTATGAACTGGGATTCGACAGCCTACTTTCAGATTAGCCAGGAAATCTGCGCGAGGGGCATTCGAACGCGCGATTGGTGCTACTGTGCGTTTGATCCCACGGTTCCGCATGGGGAAGCGGAGTACGGTACACAATATCAAGACTACGCGCTTTTTTCGGTTGGCGCCGATCCGGCTCAAGCCGTCAACCTGGTTGGACGTCCCGAGTACAGAGAGGTCGCGGACCAGCTTCGCGAAGAGGTGCAGAAGCGCATGATCGCTATTGGCGAACCCGATACAACAATTACCCCAATTCGGTTTTTCTATGCATAATCTGTGGTTCCGGCGAGAGGAGTGCCCCGCGGAATTCAGAAGTATCTTGGGAGAAAAAACGCCGTTCATGGTCCGGGGCTCTGAGATGTATCTCAGCTTTACACTGGGGCCTCCCTCCATGGGGCCTTGATTGGCAAGTCCAGTGTTCCCTATGCGCGCTACGCAGGTCTTTGTTTGGAGGCGAGGGTTACCCCGATGACGCCTGCACTCCGGAGCTCGGAGACATCGTTCTTCGTGCCGGGGCGCGAAAATGCCATACCACGGGTTATGCCTTCAGTTCGCAGCCACGCTGGGATTATTTTGGCGATCGGCTTACGTTGGACCATGGAATTAGAGAATTCACGATTCATCCCCGGAGATAGAGCCTTAATGAGCCGCAACGCACAAGTCGCTACCAGCCCTCAGGTTCAGTTCGACTATAGCCTCACGGGAATCAACGCCTCACTGGCTATTGAAAATGGACTCGCCGAGGCTGACTGGTATCAGTGTCATGTCCCTCGGGAGACGATGCGCAAGTTGTTAGAGCGCCGCGATGGTCCGGCACTTCGGGACACCTTCATCTGGTTCGCGCTTATTCTGGGCGCGGGCTACGCCACAGTTGCCCTCTGGGGATCGTGGTGGGCTGCAGTACCGTATCTCGTTTACAGTGCCCTCTACGCGTCGACTTCCGACTCGCGCTGGCATGAAGCCGGCCACGGCACAGCATTCAAGACTGACTGGATGAACAACATACTTTACGAGATCGCATCGTTCATGGTTATGCGCGAGTCTCTAGTGTGGCGCTGGAGTCACACTCGGCATCATAGTGACACGATCATTGTCGGTCGTGATCCGGAAATCGCTGTTCCGCTGCCACCTAACTTGTTCAATATTCTCCTCAAGTTTTTCAATGTTCGAGCCTACTTCAGCTATTTCAATGGCATCCTCGATCATTCTGTCGGACGGATGTCGCCCGCGGAAAAGACTTTTATTCCCGAGTCCGAGTTTCGCCGCATCTACCGGCGGGCTCGGGTCTACGTGGTGATCTACGGCGTGGTGATCGCAATCTCAATCGCTGAACGCAGCATTCTTCCACTCATGCTGGTGGGCCTCACGAATCTTTTTGGCACTTGGCTGATGCCCTTATACAGTCTCACGCAACACACGGGGCTCGCAGAAAATGTTCTAGACCATCGCCTAAACTGCCGAACCGTCTACATGAGCTTTATTAACCGCTATCTTTACTGGAACATGAACTACCACGTCGAGCACCATATGTTCCCGCTTGTTCCTTATCATGCGCTGCCGCGATTGCATTCCTTAGTGAAAGACGACTGCCCTACACCCTATCCAAATCTTGTAGCGGCGTGGCGCGAGATTATCCTAACTCTGCTTCAGCAGCTTAAAGATCCAGCTTTTTATGTTAAACGTCGTTTGCCAGCGCCCAAAAGCCGCCGAAGCGAGACCCTCTACACGATCCAAACTGAACCCGACGGGGATGGTTGGGTTACCGCCTGCGCCGCCAGCGTGCTCGGTTGCGCTGACGTCATCCGTGTTGACCACGGGAAAAAGACCTACGCTCTGTGTCGCGACGAGGTCGGCAAACTCTTCGCTATGGATGGTATCTGCACCCATGGCAACACGCACCTTGCTGGCGGCTTAGTGAAAGGTGACATCATTGAGTGTCCAAAGCACAACGGCCGTTTCCATCTACTCGACGGTTCGCCAGCACGCACGCCAATTTGTCGCGGCCTCGCGACGTACCCGATCGAAGAGCGCGATGGCCAACTGCGGATAAACGTATCTCATGCAGGCGGAGCCGGAGCCCGTGCCCAGCAAAACTACACTTTTCAAGTTGTCAGCAACCGAAGTG
>JASIJW010000732.1:0-5963 GCA_030050035.1 Acidobacteriaceae bacterium
CTGCCGGGGAAGGGATAGCCCTGACCACTACGATCGGCCTCATTCCATATCTCGTAATATTGGATACACGCATAGCCTCCGTCTCCGCACAATGCGACATTCTCGGTGGCGAGCGCGGTCACCCAGTTTTTCCAGGTCTGGTCGGTCCCCGAACCGTCCGGATTCAGGTCCGCGGGCGGATAGCATTGCCCAGGCGCGTCACCGTTAGCGTCTGTGCCGCCGGAAACACCGTAGTTGCAAGTTGTATCACATGCAGGCTGGTCCGGGTTCGACGAGCAGGTTCCACTAAGACCCAGAGCCCAGTTCGGTGTCCTGCTCATTGTGTACCATGCTGTGGTGACACCATTGTTGTAATCGTTTTCCAGCCAGTCTTCCAATTCAGTCCAATCGAAGTCGCTACTCGTGCAGCCTGTAGAGGGACACGCTGCGGTCTGGAGTTCAAGCCATTGAGCATCGCCGTCCCATATTCGATCTATGCCATAGGTCACGGCTGGGGTGTCAGTGAACGTCATAGAAGTAGATTTGTTGTACGACATCCCAAAATACTGAGCTGGGACAGCCACCGTCGGCATACCCTGCGCCCACGAAGGCATGGTCGCGAGCAGAACCAGTAGCAGGAAAGGCAGGCCCAGAAAGACGAGGTGTCGGCGAAGCGATTTCGAGCGTGTCGCGCAGGCGATCGGCGATCTGGGTGACGGGGCATCTTGTCTGTTACGGATGGTCATTGTTTGTCTCCTGTCACTACACGTTATCCAGCGTGGATGTTCAAGAGCCGAGCCATTAGCTCCAGGAGCGCGATTATTGATAAAGCCCTCAAAAGTTGTTCAGCTCATTGAGATCTCGGAATGCCAGGAAACGACCACTTCAGAGCGTTGTCATGATAGAGCTTGCGTAAGATTGGTTGAGGAAGAGCAAAGCCCTGCACATTGCGGCCATTGAAGACTGCCGTATCGAGGCCAGACGGAGACTGATCTTGCGCACTCTTACGGATAGCCATGATTTCCTTCAGTTCGCGCAAAAATCGCGTTTGTTGGGGGGCCCCGTTATGGAAGCGCCAGGGTGGAGTGGCCAATACCTTCCAAGAGAGCGCGTCAAGTCTTCCACGCACGCCGCTCCCGCTGTAGGCCGTAACTTCTTCTCCGCGGTCCTTTGATCGATTCTCAAGCAGTTGCTCTGGGCCCCCACGGGAGGCTCATATCAGAGCCTCATAAACGATCAGGCTTTCTCTTTGCTCAGCTACAGTTGTTGATTTTCCAACATGATGGGCAAATTGCTCACTTGCACCTGATGAGCATGCTGACCCGTCGTGGGGATAGCAGTTTCATTCCCCCACAGGTCACGGTAATAAGTCCACTTGCCGGGCGCGGATGTCCAGTAGTAGGTGCAACCGCTGCCTTCAGTACTGCCTGGGTTACAGCCGTATCTCGAGTTGGTATCCCAGACTGCCATTCCAACCCAGCCATTGGCGCCGGCGAAACCACAGCTCCATTGCGTACCATCTGGGCCATTTCCATCAGCTGCGCACGAGGTGCTCATGGTCTGTCCAACCAACATGTGATACATCGAGGTATAAGCTAACGCAGGATCGCCGGCTTGCGTGCCAGATCCGTTATATGAGGTACCGTTTAGCTTATTACCGATGTCATAGGTGTACCAGTTAAAATTCTGGATACCAAGCGACCACTGAATGAGCGCATAACGGCCGATAAATGCCGCCTGCATGTCCGGGTTACCCCCTAACTTCAGTGTGCCGTGGCCCCCATCCCAACTGTCGGGTTCGAACCCGGAATATCCGGCTTCGGTGTTCCAGAATGGTTTCGCCAATTCGGCAGGTTGCAGGATCCCCGTGTAGCCCTTACCCGAACACTCGGTCGCACCGTTGCCTACGATGGTGCAGTACTGCGACAGCATTTCCTGCTCAACATCGAAGCCGTCGGGTTGGTTTCCTGGTTTCATGTGAAAGTTTACGACGTCTATCGCCGCGGCTTCATCGCTGCCCGTGTTGCACCAGTTCGGCGCCCCGGTGGTGGTGCCAGGGACACTACAATAGAAAAGATTCCGTATAGTATTCAGGCTCACGGCCTTGATTGCGTGGCTGGATGGCGAGACGATGAGGGCATCGGGCTGGATGCCCACGACCTGCGGACAAGATCCGGCAACTCCCGCACCACCCATATTATCGATCGCATAAGGAACATTGCCCTTCGCCTTCAGTGACGTCCTGCCCTTGATGTAGCACCGCGCATCCTGGGTCATGCGCACCAGCTGCGCGAACGAACCATAATAGAAATGGCCGCTCCTGATAGGCGACGTGCTTCCGAACATATAGGGGGCGGCGTAGTTGCTGCCGGGGAAAGCGTAGCCCTGGCCGTTGTTGTCGATCTCATTCCATATTTCGTAATACCGGATGCATGCATAACCGCCGGCATTGCACAATTTCACCGCCTCGGTGGCGAATGCAGTTACCCAGTTGATCCAGGTCTGGTCAGTTCCCGATCCATCTGGATTCAGGTCCGCCGGCGGATAGCATTGCCCGGGTGCGCTCGCACCTGTGGTCTTGCCACCAGAATGGTAGCCCGCACAGGTTGTGTCACATGCCGGCTGCCTTGGATTCGAAGTGCAAGTCGCGGCAAGACCCAGAGCCCAGTTTGGCGTCCTGCCGCCCAGAGTATAAAGGACGGAGGTCTGGGAATTATCGTTGTAATCGTTTCGCAGCAGGGTCTCAAGAGCCGGCCAATTGAAGTCACCCGGGGTAGTTCCCGCTGCTATCTGGAGGTTGGCCCATTGGGCACTGGTATCCCATAACCTATCCATGCCGTAGCTGATGGGTTTGGCAAGCGGAAAGGAGCTAGTCTTGTTAAACATCATCCCAAAATACGTTTTGGGAATGGCGATGGCCGGCGTACCCGTCTGCGCCTGCGAAGTCATGGTCGGGAGGAAAGGCAGCAACATGAGGATCAGGCCCAGAAAGACGAGGTGTGGGCGCAGCGATTTCGAACGTGCCGCGCAGGTGATCGGCGATCTGGACGGCGGGGCATCTTGTCTGTTACGGATGGTCACCGTTTGTCTCCTGTTACTACACGTCATCTAGCGGGATGTTGAAGAGCCAAGCCAGTAAGTATCCTCCGGCAGAGCCGAAGGCTTTAGTTTGTGAGCCGCTCAAAGCTGCTGGAGAGTCTCGTGCTCATGCCAAATCCCCTTTCACGCCGATATCAGCAGTTGTTCTCAACTTTGCATCCCAGCAGGTGTTTCACTTTCCTCCGACGCTTTCGTGGCGTGGCCCAACGTTCAAAGACAAAAAACGTGGGACACTCCCTGAAATGTCAAACTTCTACGCCCCTCCCCGGCAGAGCCGAGGGATCTCCCTACTTCGTATCAGCTCCAAGAGTGTGAATTGATAAAGCCTTCAAAGATTGTTCAGCTCACTGAGATCCTAGAATGCCAGGAAACCACTTCACAGCGTTGTCATGATAGAGCTTGCGTAAGATTGGTTGAGGAAGGTCGAGGCCCTGCACTGTGTGTCCCGCGATGACTACCGTGTCGCTGGTGGCCAGGGCGCGCCACTCAAGCGCGTAACCGCCCTCCCACCCTGCCGCAGTCCTCTGAATGTCTTCCCCGGGGATAAGTGCGTGATCGGTACCGTAGATTAATCGGTCCTGATACTTGGTGACGAACGCGATTGCCTTATCGCGCGGCAAGAACATCAGGTAATGCACCCGGGCCGCCATGTCCACGGCAAAATTGGGATAGCGATCTAGACGCTGCCCCAGTTCATCAAAATCGCCCTCCATGCTGCCGAAATGCGCCCCGACGATACGAAGGGTGGGGTTCTCCTCAAGGATATGATCGCGCGCGCGAAGAATTTGCTCCTTCGACGGAGCTTGCGGGTTGGTGTACATGTACCATTGAGGATTCTTTGAATAGTATCCGTAGTCTGGCGAGGAAGGGTTGAGGGGCTCCCACGCCTGGTCTGGATCCGCAAGGTGGGCGATTAGGGTCTTGTTGTGGGCCGCGATATCGCGGTAAATGGGCTCGAAGATCGGATTGTCCGGCATAACATAGTTGCCCTTCGCATCCAGGATTTCCATCCCGATGTTTTTCCAGATCTTGACCGCGACGGCGCCGTGATCAAAATCCTGATTGAGCTGACGGATCTTTACCTCATCGTAACCAGGTTGCTGGAATTGAAAAGGATTGAAGAACGTGCATATGGCGACGTGGCCGTCGCTGCTACCTGCCGCATCCCATACGCCTTTTCTCTGCACGGATTCGTCTGGAAGCCCCAAGCTCGTGGGATCGGCGACAATGATGTCCAGCACGTGCAAATGGAGCTTGCGGAACATGGCGACGAAAACGGGATTGTTGACGTAGTCATGCACGTGGGTGTCAATGGGTTCGAGCGCGGTAAATTCCCGCAGTTCAACGGGCGAGAACGGACCGCTGACCGGTGTGCCTAAAGGCGAAGCGGGCAGCGAAGATGCCGCCACCCCCTGTTTGCTGCTTGCTCCAAGAGCAAACATCATCAGAAGGAGATAAATGCAGTTCTTCATAATTCCTCATGAGAGATTTTTGGGGGAATTCCCGGTGGAGACACAAGGCTACTCTTCTGGGTATCCTGGAGTAGCCTTGCATGCTGTACGTTGATCAACTTCCGGCAATCCACATAAGCAAGAGTGAAACCCGCCTCCTAACTAGAACGTCAGTCGCGCGGAAAACTGCAACTGGCGCGCCGCATTGTAGGAAGTGCATCCCACGCCGCCGGCTGAATAGCATAACGTGCCGTCGGCTCCGCTCGGGTTGGGAAGACCCTGGATGTTAAACACGTTGAAAGCATCCACTGTCATACGGAAAAGCACTCTCTCTGTGATTGGAAAGACCTTGAAGAGCGAAGTATCGGCCTCGAAGTTCGTCGGGCCGTTCAGAACGGTATGAGAGAACGGATTGGCTGCATCGAAGCCGCCGCTCGCAATTCCATTGAGGCTCTCGAGAGGGGCAACTCCATAAGTGATGACGGCGTTCGCGGCTTGTCCGGTGACGCCATTCATGATGACATCGTTCTGTCCGTAATACTTGTCTGTCGTCGTCGCCGTGCAGATCGTGTCGATGGGCGTCACGTAGGGCACCCAACTGGAGGAAAGACCGGAGACAACTTTCCCTCCCGACTGCGCAGCGCAGGTATTCCCGGAGATTGTTGTCGGAGGGATGTAGCCATTCCACCATTCGTAGCCTTTCCGGCAAATACCGCTGCGGCAATCGGTGATGGGCATCGACTTTTTGTAGACATGAATGGATTTGCCAGCCGCGCCAGTTGAAGCGGTCGGCCCCCCGTTTGTCGAGGTGATCGCGAAATCTTGTGCGGTAAGGGATCCTGCGCCAGCAAGCTGCCAACCGCCCACCAATTCGTTCATGCCCTTGTTCACGTTGCCCAGCCAGCGCTTGCCGCGCCCGAAGGGCAGGTCGACGAGCCCGTTGAACTTCAAATGCTGAGGTGGATTGTTGGTGTCGACCATGTAGTTCTCCCAGCGGTTCAGGGCCTTATAGTAGCCCCAGACGGGAACGCCGGCGGGAGGAGGCGGCGGAAGATTGGGCTTAATTCCGAAAGTTCCCCCCTCAGGCGCGTAAGTCACCGTGTTCGCCCCCGCGTTGATATAGTTGCCGACATAAGAGTTGATATAAGTGCTGTAGGGATCCACTGCGTCGGTCGCGTTTCCGGTGTAATTTGCTGTGCCCGCCCGCATCGACTTGGACCAGATGTACGAAACCTGCCATGCAACACCGCTGTGGTAGAGCTTCTGATAGTTGACCTGCAGCGCGTTGTAGTTCGACCAGCCATTCTGCTGGGATTGGTCGGATGAATAGCTGTAGGTTATGTTGTCAAAGGGGCCTTCCGCGGTACCGGAGTATGTTGGCCCATACACGCTTGAGTTGGGCACGGTCGTACCCTGTTGGACTTCCCAACTGAA
>JASIJW010000092.1:0-7878 GCA_030050035.1 Acidobacteriaceae bacterium
CACTCCAACGAGTTGTGCTGCCGGCTCGCCCGCTTCGGCCTGCCCGCCAACCAGCCTCATGGTCATCTCGACACAGTCGCAGACAGCTTCTGCTGCGGAGCATCGCAACGCGAATCCCATTGCCTGGGCGCTGCTGCTGCCCGGCGTTCTGGGGCTCGGCGGGTTCGGTTTTGCCGCGCGGCGCAGGCGCTGGCTGCAGCGCCTCGCGCTGGTTGCCTTTGTAGGCATCGTCGCCACGCTCGGTATGACCGGCTGCAATCCGCAGTACTACTATTACAACCACGGCCCCGGCCTGCCGCCGGCAACGCCGGCCGGCACTTACACCGTGACCGTCACCGCGCAGTCGACCAACGGCGTTACCGCGACCACCAACTCCACCACCATGGTGCTGACGGTGCAGTAGCTGCAATGGCCGCTCGCCGCCGGCACTCCCTTCCGCCAGCCGTCTACGCTCTGGTGGAAGCCGAACCGGGCACGCTCCTGCTCGAGGGCGCCAGCTTTCAACAATCGGATAGCTTAGAGGAGTCGTGTAGCTTAGAGGAGTCGTGGACGCGTCTGTTCACGGCTCCTCTGCATGTATGCACCGCCTGGCACCCGGACCAGGTGCCGGCGCTTTTTGCCGAAATCGAGCGCTCAGTCGCCGCAGGCCAATGCGCGGCAGGATTTTTCCGCTACGAATGCGGCGTCGCTTTTGAACCGAAAGCCCGAGTGCGCGAAGCAAGCGAGCGCCAGCCGGATCAACGTGCCCCACTCGCCTGGTTTGGCATCTATGACCGCGCCTGTGTCTTCGACCACGAAACAGGCGAATTCAACGGCGCGCTTCCGGAAAAGCTGAAAGCGGCGCTCGAACATAGCGACGCCCAGGCTGATGTTGCGCCGGAGCAGCCCGCAGTCCCGCTCGTTGCCGAGTTCGCTCTCACCGAGGCCGAGTACGCCCGCCGCATCGCCGCGATTCACGAGTGGATCCGCGCCGGAGACGTGTACCAGCTCAACTTCACGGCACCGTGGCAGCTCACAGTACCGGAAACGACGGCCGCACTTTACCAGTTGCTGCGCACGCAGCAGCCCGCGCAATACGGCGCCTTTGTGCACTGGCAGCCGGGGCGGCACATTCTTTCTTTTTCGCCGGAGCTGTTCTTCCGCATCGACGGCATGCCGTCATCAGCCGAAGGCCGGCGCATCACCACGCGGCCCATGAAAGGCACCGCGCCGCGCGGCCGCACCACGCAGGAAGACCGGGAAATTGCAGACTGGCTGCGCAACGACGAAAAGAATCGCAGCGAAAACCTGATGATTGTCGATCTGATCCGCAACGACCTCGGTCGCGTCGCGCGCTTCGGCACCGTCCGCGCGGAAAAGCTCTTCGCCGTCGAGCGGCTGCCAACGCTGTGGCAGATGACCTCAACCGTCACCGCCGAGCTGCGCAACGACGCCGGCTTCGAATCCATCTTCCGCGCACTGTTTCCATCCGGCTCCATCACCGGCGCGCCGAAAGTTCGAGCCATGCAACTCATCGCCGAACTCGAAGACGCGCCGCGCGGCGTCTACACCGGCTCCATCGGTTTCTTTTCGCCGCAGCAAACGGTATTCAACGTCGCCATCCGCACGCTTGAGCTCGACGGCCCGCGCGGAACCATGGGTGTGGGCAGCGGCATCGTCATCGACTCCGAACCCGCAGCCGAATATCGCGAATGCTTGCTCAAAGCCGAGTTCCTGACGCGCGCTGCGCGCCTGCGGCCGAGCGAGTTTTCCCTGGACTTCTCGTTGATCGAAACGATGCTGTGGAAGGGTTGTTTCTCGCTCCTCGACCTGCACCTCGACCGGCTCACTGATTCCGCCGAGTACTTCGATTTTCCCTGCCGGCGCGACGAGGTGAAGAAAGCTCTGGAGGCGCACGCGCGTGCGTTCAGCGATTCCGCACCGCGCAAGGTGCGGCTATTGCTCGCCTGCGACGGAACCATGCAGATTACCGATGAGCGACTGCCGGCGCAAACCGCACCGGACTCGATTCCGCGCGTAGGCATTGCGGCAGCGCGCACAAACCCCGCCGACGCCTTTCTCTATCACAAGACAACGCATCGGCCCATTTACGCTGCGGCGTTTGAAGCATCCCTCCGCGACGGTTACGCGGATGTGCTCTTCTTCAACCTGCGCGGAGAGCTCACGGAAGGCGCCATCAGTAACGTGTTTGTGGAGAAAGACGGCCGATGGTTCACGCCGCCCGTAAAGTCCGGCCTCTTGCCCGGCGTCTATCGCCGTCATTTGCTTGTGCTGCGGCCGGAGATTGAAGAGCGCATCATCACGGAAGATGACTTGCGCGCTGCGGACGCGGTTTATCTGGCTAACGCTGTCCGCGGTCTGCGCCGGGTCAAAGTTGAGTGGTCCGCAAAGATCGCCTGACCAATCGCCCCGACCATTTACCTGACCAGCGGCTTTACAAAGCCGCGGCCGGCTGCACCTTCTCGACTTCCACCAGCGTCGAGTAAAACGTAGGTCCGCCGCCGATGTCGGTCAGCCTTCCGCTGGTGAGCGTATTCACGTTAATTCCCGCCGGATGCAGCTTGGCCCAGTCCAGCCGCGCCGCCACGACCCCTGCGGGCAAATGCGAATTGAAGAGCGCCTTTAATTCGATGGAACCGCGGTCGTTGAAGACGCGCACCACATCGCCCTCGGCAATTGAACGCGTCGCAGCGTCAGCCGGATGCATCTCAAGGCGCTGGTTTGCGCGCGCCTCCATTGCACGATGGCCCGGCAAATTTGCGAAGGTGGAGTTGAGATAGTTGTCATTCTTGCGCGGCAGAAGCTCCAGTGGGTAGCGCGCAAATGCCTCGCCCCAGCGCGACTCCGCCGGCGGAGTGAAGCCGGGCAGCGGATCGGCGTCCGCTGCCGCCAGCGTCTCAGAATAGAACTCGACCTTTCCGGATGGAGTGGCAAGCTGGCCGGAAGTGTACGGCCGGAACGGTTGCGTCTCCGGCTCACGATGGAAGCCAAGCGGAATGAACCCGCGCTCGCGCAGGTCTTCGAACGAGATGTGCTCCATGTCCGCGTTATGCGAGCGGCCATTACCATTGACTGACAGCGCCTGGCGCATCATTTCTTCCGGCGTGTCGCGGAAGCATTTTTCCTCGAAGCCCATCCGCAGCGCGAGCTGGCTGAAGAGCCAGGTGTTTGGGCGCGATTCGCCCACCGGCGCAATCGCCTGCTCGGAAAACTGCACGAAGTAGTGGCCGTAAGCGCCCTGCAGATCGGAGTGCTCGAGAAATGTCGTCGCCGGCAGAACGTAGTCCGCGTAATCTGTCGTATCGGTGAAGAACAGGTCGTGGACCACGGTAAACAAATCCGGCCGCGCCATGCCGCGGCGCACCGCATTCTGGTTTGGTGCAATGGCCGCTGGGTTCGAGTTATAGACAAATAGAGCGTGAACTGCCGGTTCAGCCTGTTCCCTGCATTCCAGCGCCTGCCCGAGCGCCGACATATTTACCAGCCGTGCCTCTCGGCCAAGCGGCGAAGCCATCTGCAGATCTGGCCGCTCGATGGCGTTCTTGTTCCACGCAAATGCGCCGGAGGTGGAAAGCTGCGCCCCGCCGCCGCGGCACTTCCATGCGCCGGTGAGCGCCGGCAGCATGCAGATGGCGCGCGTCGCCGCACCGCCGTTTTCCACGCGCTGCACGCCATAGTTCATGCGGATCACGGCCGGCCGCGTGGTGGCATACTCGCGTGCAAGCTGCTCGATCTCCGCAGGACGCATGCCCGTGTAGAGCGAAACCCTGTCCGGCGTGTATTCCCGCGCGCGCTCGGTCAACTGCTCTATGCCGTGCGTCATCTGCGCAATATATTCGCGGTCTTCGAGGCCCTCGTTGAGGATCACGTGCATCATGCCCAGTGCCAGCGCCACGTCCGTGCCCGGCCGGATGGCGATGTGCCAGTCGGCCAGCCTTGCAGTGCGCGTCGGGTACGGATCGATAACGATGAGCCGCGCGCCCAAGCGCCGCGCTTTTTCAATCCGCGGCCACAAGTGAACGTTGTTGCCGTGAATGTTGGCGCCCCAGGCAACGATCAGCCTGGCGAGCTGGAAATCCTCGGTAGGCGTACCGAGCTTCTTGCCGTACACCAGGTTCCACGCTTGGCCGCCGGCCTCGGCGCAGATCGTTCTGTCCAGCCGGCTTGCGCCGAGGCGATGGAAGAACCGCCGGTCCATCGAGCCGTAGCCGAGCACGCCGGTTGTGCCCGCATAGCTGTAAGGCAGGATCGACTCCGGCCCGTAGCGCTCGCTCGTCTCTTTGAGCTTTGCGGCGATTGCGTGCAGCGCTTCGTCCCAGCTCACACGCTCGAAGGCCTCGTGCTCGCGCCCGCGGGGCCGCGGGCCCTTTTGCGCACCAGGCTTTCTTCTCAGGGGATAGAGAATGCGGTCCGGCGCGTAGACGCGGTCAAGATATTTGGCCACCTTGCCACATAGAAAACCCTGCGTAATGGGGTGCGACGGATCGCCCTCCACCTTCACCGCGCGGCCTTCAGCGTTCACCGTCACCAGCACCGCGCAGGAGTCCGGACAGTCATGCGAGCAGACTGTATGGACAATACGGAATGGGGATGCCTGGGACATAGCTTGATTGTAAGCCGAAGTGCAAATTTCCTTGTGATTATTGGGAGCAAGGCCGGGCAGGACGAAACCGCACCTCCGCCGACGTGACCGCACAGTTTTCATTTCTGCTGCCGCAAACCGCCCGTGTACACTGACCACGCCATGAGCTGCATCTTTTGCAAGATCGTAGAAGGCCAGATTCCCTCCACCGCCGTCTACCAGGACGACCTCGTCTACGCCTTCGCCGACATCCATCCGCAAGCGCCGGTACATCTGCTTCTCGTTCCCCGCGAGCACATCGGCTCCATCGATGAGGCGGACGAAAACAGGCGGGCTTTGCTCGGCCATCTGCTCTTGACTGCCGCGCAACTCGCCCGCAAAAAGGGGCTTGCCCAGGGCTATCGCGTCGTTGTGAACACTGGCGAAAACGGTGGCCAGACGGTGGACCACCTGCACCTGCATCTGCTCGGCGGCAGAGCGATGACCTGGCCGCCAGGATAAAGGCAGTTCACTGTTGAATCACTGTGCAGCGCAATCGCCGCCGTCCTTATGTCCGCGAAACTAAGACACGGCCGCCGGCGGCCATCGGTGGAGCGGGACGAAACGTGAGCACCGTAAGCTCTGGCGCGCAGCGAAACCGGAACGGCACGCCCACAGTGCCCAGTCCGCGGTTCACGTGAAGCTGCATGGGACCGATGCTGAACCAACCCTCGATGTACTTGCGGCCCATCGGCGGCAGATGGACGAGTGGCATCAGAGGGATCCTTACCTGGCCGCCGTGCGTGTGGCCGCTCAGTACCAGCGAAACCGCCTGCGCAGCCGAATGCGTGCGCAGCTCGTCGACATAGTCCGGTGCGTGGCATAGCAGGATCACCGGCTCGCCGGCCTGATTGCGGATCGCGGCGGGAATCGCCGCTTCGAGATCCGGATAGCCCTCCACAGGATCGTCAAGCCCCGCTAGCCACAGCCGCGCGCCGCCACGCTCGAGCGGGAGATACCCATTCCGCAGCACGGCAATGCCGTTGTCACGTAGCGACGAGCCCACAATGCTCTCGCTTACCAGCACATCGTGGTTGCCGAAGATGGCGTATCGTTGCGAGCATTTTAGGCCAGTAAGGATATTGGCGCACTGCCATGCCGAGCCCTCGGCGAATTTGCGCGGCGCAATTTGATGTGTGACGAAGTCGCCGGTAATGAAGATCGCGTCCGGCGCCAGCAGATTGATATGGTTCACCGCATCGCGCACAAAGAACGGCTCAGTGAACTCATCCATGTGGATGTCGCTGAGCTGCACCACGCGGTAGCCGTCGAACTCCGGCGCAAGACCGGGCAGCGCCACTTCATAATGCGAGGTTTCCAGCCAGTGCCGTTCGATTTCGCCGGCATATAAAGCCAGTCCACCGGCCCCGCAGACCGCCGCCTTGAAGAACTGCCTTCTGGTAAATTGAATAGATTCTGTAGTTGTGGTGCGGTCCAGGACTTCCATCTCCCTTGTTTGGATGCGCGCAGGCCGCTGGCGGTCACGCCCGCCGGTCTGTGTGGAATCGTTGTTGCTGAAGCCCGCTAGTCTGTTCGTTTTCTGCAAAGGTTGCCTACTGCGGCTCCGGCTGGTCAAAGTAGCGCGCAACTTCCTGCCAGTTATTTACACGCACAAAGCCGCTGACCAAGCTGTTATGCGGCGCAGTAAAGAGCAGTCCCTGTCCTTCGAACCGGAGCAGATTCTTTGGCTGATCGTCGATGAGATAATCAGCGCGCAGAATTGATTTATCTCCGCAGAAGACGTAATGCGTGGGCGCGATAAACGGAAAATGGCGCTGCAGCCAGCGGAACTTGGGCCCCAGCGAATTGGGCACGACCATGGCCTGCGTGGCGATAAAGATTTCAAACCGGACGGAAAGCTCCTTGAGCACCCGCTGCGCATCGGCCATCAGCGGCAGATCCTCGAAAAAGTCTTCGGCATCGAGAAAAGCGCGCAACTGCTGCTGGCGCTCGAGCGGCGTAACCTCCCACAATGCGCGACCGGCCAAGTCATCGGGCGTGACGGTTTCGTCAAAAACCTCGTTATAACGGCGCAGATGCTCGGCCAGCGTATCGGCCATCACCTCATCCATGTCTACACAAATGCGCCGCACCAGCCCGTTCTCCCCGAAGGCTCCTCTAAGAAAAGCCTAGCAGCCGGGGGCCGCATTCCAACGCGGTGAATCGGCTTACATGCCTGCCTGGCCGGGCTTGCGGATAGCGCGGCCCTGGCCAGGAACGACCTCCGGCTGCGGCGGTTTGGCCGCGGGCGCAATTGCCGGATCCCAGTAGAGCAGCCTTCCACAACTGTCACAGGTCAGCATCTCGCCTTCGCGGAGTTGGTTCCAGATCTGCGGGCGCAAGCCCATGCGGCATCCGGTGCACTGTTGGTCGTCTGCGCGGGCCACGCCTGTGCCGCGTGTTGTCACCAGCCGGTCGAAGCGATTGAGCCACGTCTCGTCAATCTGGTGGCGTAGCAACTCGCGATCGCCGTTCAGCGCCGCGAGTTCGGTATCGATCTCCTGCCGGCGCGCTTGCACGCTCGAGCGCAGCGTGTCCAGCGCAGCGGATTTGAGCTCAACCTGCTCTTGCGCCTGGTGCAACTTCGCTTCCTCAGCCTCTGTTCGCTCCAAGCTCTGGAACGCCTCGTTCTCCAGCTTTTCGATTTCTGCCGACGCGAAATGGATTTCGTGCTCGATGGCTTCAGCCTGCGCCGGCGTCTTTACGGCATCAAGTTGGACGCGAAAGCGCGTGGCCTTCTGCCGGTGGCCGTTGATCTCGCGCTCCAGGCGCGTGCGCAGCGCATCTTCCCGGCCGAGCGCCGCCGTGGCATCAGCCGATTGCTGCCGCGCCGCGGCAAGCGCGGCTTCGGCGCGCGCAATCTCTGCGGGCAGCCGTTGCCCCTCCTGCATCAGGCGAGCGCGGTTCAGTTCCATCGCCTGCAGCCTTACCAGATTTTCTATGAGCGGTTGCATTGTTTCCAAAGTCTAAGGCAAAAAGCAGTCCCGCGAACAGAGCCGCCTGGAAAATCGCACCGTTCTGGCTTTCGGGCATCTATACCAGGGGTAAACGAAACCGAATATGGGCGAAACCTCCATGCAATCATCTTTCTGGCGCCGGCACGGTTGGCTCAAATGGCTGGCGGGGGTGGTTCTACTGCTTCTCGTCGCCCTGGGTGTAACCGTCTCCATCGTCCTCCACCGCGCCGAACCGTTCTTGCGAGCGCTTATCATAGAGCGCCTTCAGGACCGCTTTCATGCCCGCGTCGAGCTCGACAG
>JASIJW010000733.1:0-3201 GCA_030050035.1 Acidobacteriaceae bacterium
GTCGCGGCTCTGGCGCAGCCCCTGCTGGTCGCGGAAGATCTCGGCGATGATGCGCGCCACGCGCACCGCCTCGTCCCGCTTCACAAATGCATCCAGGCGCACTGCCAGGTGCGGCTCATTCGACAACCCGCCGCCCACGCGGACCGAGTAGCCGATCTCATCGCCGCGCCGCACGGCAGTCAGGCCAATGTCATTGATCTCGGGATAATTGCACCAGTGCGGGCAGCCGGAGGCAGAGATTTTGAACTTTCTGGGCAGGTCGTAGAAGTCGGCGTTCCCCTTCAGCTCGCGGGCAATGGCAAAAGCAATGGGCGAAGCGTCAATGATCTCGTCGGCAGCCACGCCGGCCAGCGGGCAGCCGGTAACATTGCGCACAACGTCGCCGCAGGCGCCCTTCGGCGAAAGCCCGATGGCGTCCAGTGCATCGACAACTTCGGGAAGCGACTCAATGGTGAGCCAGTGGAGCTGGATGTTCTGGCGGACGGTAATGTCGGCCAGGTTGCGCGCGTGCTTCCGCGCGAGTCCGCCGATGGTCCGCAACTGATGCGACGAGAGGATGCCATTGGGAATGCCGACGCGCAGCATGAAATACTCGCTGGCAAGCCCTTCGCCGCCCTTGCCGCCCACGGCGCCCACGCCATCGCCCTGCGTGTAAACGCCCCACCACTTGAAGTAGACGCTGGCCCACTCCGGCAGCACGCTTGCGCGGCCCTGGCGCGCAAACTGGCGCACCTCATCGAATGCCTGCCACGGATTCTTTGCCTGCTTCAGGCGCTCCATGCGCTGCGCTTTGGTTTCTTTCGGAGCGGCCGGGTTTTGCGATAATTCCTGGCTCATATATCCTTCCGGGGGCCTCAGCAACGGGTCCCTCGTCGCTGGGGTGGCTGCTTCAACAGAAAGCCCGCGAGAGCTTTGGCTCTATCGCGGGCTGCAGATTGCTTGGATGTCGAAGGTGTTACCGGACCCAAGTCTGCTGGCCGCGCATGAGCGCCATACAGCAGCAACAACAAGTAGTCCGATCTACCATGACTCGAATCATATCGTTAGTGCGGTGAAAAAGCAACCGGTTGCTGGCTAAGTCCTTTGCGGGCGCGGACCTGAGAAACAAACATTTGCACGGGGCAGGAATTCAGCCGCTGTTTACTCCGGCAGCGGCAATTCGCAGTCGAGTCCCTGCACGATGATATCCTCGCGCAGGCGCTCCGGCGTGGTGAAGAGGTGCGTCTTCATGCCGAGGGTTTTGGCCGCCTCGGTATTCGGTTGCTTGTCATCGATAAAAAGCGTCTCGCAGGCCTGCACGTTTAGCTGGCTGAGAACATGGCGGTAAATGGCCGGGTCGGGCTTGGCTATGCCGAGCTGATAGCTCCAGACGAGCGCGTCGAAGCTTGCGAGCCAGGGAAACTCGCGGACCATGCGGGCGTGGACATTGTCGCCCATGTTGGAGAGGATCGCAGTTTTGAAGCCGCGTGTTTTGAGCGCACGCTGCCAGGCGAGCATGGGCGGGTTCTCGGTGGTCCACATGCGCGCGTCCCAGTCGTTGAGCTCGTCGAGCTGGGCCGCGGCGAGGGTAAGACCTGCATCGCGGACGAATTGCTGCCAGAAATCGAGACCGGTGAGCTTGCCTTCGTCGTAGGCGTGCCGGTCTTTCCAATAAAGCGTATCGAGCCGCTGGGGATCGAGGCGGGTGATGCGGAGAATGGCTTCGAGAGCAACAGGGTCCGGCGGACCGGTGAGCACCATTCCGTAGTCGAACACCACCGCGCGCAGCGCCAATCGGCCTCCCCTGGATCGCATTGTCTGGCAGCCCGCACCTGTTCCGCGCTCATTCTGGGCCGCCGTCTTTTATTCTCCACGATAGGGCCGGTTGCGATTCGAGGCCCCGACGAACGAAGCTGATGCGATTCTCCGAACGAACCAACTGGAACACCGAAGAGAGCGAACTGGCGCGCGCCCATCGTCTGCGGCGCGAGGCGGGCTTGCCGATTGCCGATCTTACGGCGTCGAATCCGACCCGCTGCGGGTTTGTTTATCCGCCGGATCTTCTGGATGCGTTGACCGATCCGCGAGCACTCGCATACGATCCTGATCCGCGCGGCAGCCTGGCAGCGCGCGAGGCGGTCTGCGCGTATTACGCTACGCATAATACCTTGTCCGGCATCGGGATCGAGCCGTCGCAAATCGTGCTCACCACCAGCACCAGCGAAGCGTACAGCTTCCTGTTCCGGCTGCTCTGCGATCCGGGTTCGGAGATTCTTATTCTGCAGCCGGGCTATCCGCTCTTCGATTTTCTGGCCGCGCTCGACGATGTGCGGCTGAAGCCGGTGCCGCTGCTTTACGACCATGGATGGCAGATCGACCCGGCCGCAATCCGGAAAGCGATCGGGCCGGCGACGCGCGCCATCGTCCTCGTCCACCCGAACAACCCGACCGGCCACTTTACCAAGGCATGGGAAGCTGCGGAGCTGGCCCGGCTGTGCCGCGAGTTCGATCTGTCGCTGATTGTGGACGAGGTTTTTCTGGACTACTACAGCTTCGGTGCAAGTTCCGGGGCGAATTCCGGGGCGAATTCCGGACTTGGGCCGCAGAGCTTTGCCGCCGGCCTCGAGGATGTACCGGTGTTCACGGTGAGCGGGCTGAGCAAGATCGCCGGCCTGCCGCAGATGAAGGCGGCCTGGATCGTTGCGGCTGGTCCGGAGCGGACGGCGGCGCCCTGGCCGGCTATCGACCGGCTGGAGGTGATCGCCGATACGTTCCTCTCGATGAACGCGCCGGTACAGTGCGCGCTGCCGCGGTGGCTGGCTCTTCGCAAGGTCATTCAGGACCAAATCGCGGCACGGGTTTCGGCAAACCTCGCCGAGCTCGACCGACAGCTTGCCGCGGCTCCGGCCGTGCATCGGCTCAGGGTGGAGGGCGGATGGTACGCGGTGCTGCGCATTCCGGCGCTGGGACCGGATGAGCAGACGGTTCTCAGGCTGCTCGACCGAGGGGTCTGGGTTCATCCGGGCTACTTCTTTGGCATGCCCGCCTCGGGATGGCTGGTCTTAAGCCTGCTTGCGCCGGAGCCGGAATTCACCCTGGGAGTTTCGGTGCTTGTTAACTATTTAGGAATGAATCAGGATGCGCAACATCAGGCGGGCGCAGATAAAGTCGAGCTTTAAATTGCCAGGAGCAAGTTATTGCATCGAGACAAATTGAATTAAG
>JASIJW010000734.1:0-18133 GCA_030050035.1 Acidobacteriaceae bacterium
CAGAGTGAACGCCGCCGCTTTAATGTCGTCGAATCCGATAACTGAAACGTCTTCCGGCACGCGCAGATTGAAATCCTTCAGCGTGCGAATTGCCCCAATCGCCGATATATCGTTGAAAGCGACGATCGCGGTAAAGGGCTGATTGGCAGACAGCAGCCTCTGCACCTCGGAAAAGCCCAGCTCGGGCGATGTCATATCACGGTCAAGTTTGACTACGAGCTCAGGTTTGATTTCAATGCCCATTCGCTCTGCTACAGCAACCAACGTGTTCCAGCGCTCATCGGAGTCGGCGCTGAAGGGCTGCCCGTGCATGAAGGCGAATTTGCGGTGACCGAGCCCGTAGAGATGGCCCAATGCTAGCTCCGCGGCCCGCGCGTGGTCGAGCACCACATTGGTTACGCCTTGAATCTGTCGGTGACCCGGCACGGACACGACTGGAATCGAAATGGGGTGCTCGAGTTGAGTGTCGATCGCAATGATGCCCTGCGCGCCGCGCGAAACCAGCATCCGCGTGTAGTCCTCAATTAGCTGCCGCTTATGCCGGTGGTGTGCCGTGAAGTAGAAATACCCCGCCGAGATCAACTGATCCCCGATGCCGCTCATCACCTGTGTGTGATACCCCTCACCCAACTCAGGAACCAGGATGCCGATCGTCAAGGTTCTCCGGCTCCGCAACGAACGCGCAAGCAGATTCGGCTGATAGTTCATCGCCTTGGCGGCTGCCTTGATTCGATCACGCGTCGCCTGGGGAATTGATCGTCCGGGCACATCATTCAGGACCACTGAGACCGTAGCAGGGTTCAGACCGAGATGCTCAGCCACTTGCTTCAGGCTCGCTGTCTTTTGAACCCGCGGCTTTGCACCGTCCTGCGACTTGTTACCACCGGCGGAACTCTCCATATCGTAGCTCAAATCTCTCTTCTGATAATTATGTCGTCGGCTTTTGGGGGGCGAAACATTACGGTCGCCTGTCATCCGCCTTTTATCAGCGTCACGAAAGCAAAAGACAAACGTTTATTTGAGAATTATATGTGAGAATCGCCGATGCGGAAAAGTATTCAACTCCCGCGGAGAAGTCCTGCCGATGAAGGCTGGGTACCGTTCGGACGGTCAAGAGGCGAATTAGGAGTGTCTGGGCCGTGTTGCCCCCACTTGATCGGGACAGGTAAATAGCTGGCCATCGCTAATCCCGAAGGCAGTTCAGGAATTCAAATTGGTGGAATCGGCTGGAGGAAAGGGCGCAGCGTTCATTTATAAGAAAATGAGAAATGGGCGATAACATTTGCTAACGGCTCCGCTACGAAAAGGCCTGGACAAACGTTTGCGCATCGCTCAAAATAGACGCCGGAAAATCAGCGGAGATAATCGCAATGAAACCAAAGTGGCAGCGACTCTTGATAGTACTGATCGTGCTCCCGGTTGTGGGGCCAAGTGCAACTCCAGAGCGGACTTTTTGGCTCAATACAAGGGTACTCCATACGAAGACAGCCGCTATCACTATGGTGCGCAGAAGATTCCTGGCAAGGTGTACTGCGCATATTTTGATCGCGGCGGCGAGGGAGTGGCTTATCACGATTCCGACGCCAGGAACAACGGCAGCGGAACACTCAATCCGGCCGACGGTTCTTACCTCAACGAATTCCGGATGAGCGAAGGCGTGGACATTTCTTACACAAAGATGGACCGCAACCCTCCGATCGACAACATGCAATATGACAAGGTGCAACCGCCGGCAAACATGTTTTATGTGGGCTGGACCGAACCTGGCGAGTGGTTCAACATTACTGTGAATGTGAAGCAATCCGGATGGTACGTAGCAGATCTGCTTTACACCTCGAACCGCGGCGGAACCATCTCCCTCGACGTGAACGGTGAGCCTGCAACCGCTCCGTTGAAGATCGTGCCTACTTTTGATGCGTCTGATCCCATCGCCTGGCGGCAGTGGCACCACTGGAACACGCGCAAGGAATCACGAAGGTGATGTTCGTCCGAGGAAAGAACGTGCTGACCGTGCGCATCCTCACGGAAGGACAAATGAATCTGATGTACTTCGATTTTAAAAAGCCAGCCTGAGCCCATTTGGAGGCCGTGGTAGTAAAGAAGTGGCGGCACGATGCACGGCGTCGAAATTTGGGGAGTGGTCACAGTCTGAAACTCGCACAAAACGCATCGACAACTGTTTGTACTAACTCAGGTCACTTCTTCGCAGGTCGAGACTCGGGTCGATGCTCAGTGATCGTGATAACGTTTTTGATGGAATTCGGATGCGCTTGAAGAGCTTCAGCGAAGCGCTCGATCGGGAATCGCAGAGTGATCAGCCCGCGAACAGAATCCGACCACATTGCGTAGAATTTCGACAAGTCATCGACAGCCAGGGTGAATGCCTCTGCTCCCGCATTTACCACTCCAACTATGGCCTGATTTCGCCATACCAGATTACTAATGACTCGATGCGGGTCAATGGCTTGGAGATCTCGATCGCGGGGTACGCCAGTGAAAATGTAAATCCCATTGGGTGCGAGCCGATAAAGTACATCCAGTGAAACCTGCGCTGCGCCTAACGCCTCAAAAACCAGATCAATCGACCCTAACATTGCTGCCGCAACATCTACTGGCGTTTCGTCGGCAGATATGAAAGTCGCGCCGATTGCCTGAGCGATGCGAGCGCGTTGTTCACTCGGCAACCCGAGAGAGTACACATATGTTTTATAACCAGCAGAAACCAGCTTCATTGCGCCAAGAAGCCCTACTGGCCCGGCGCCAAGAACAAGCGCGGTGCTGTCGTCGTACCGCTTCCACGGCAATCTCGACTGGATGCTGCGCGCGGTCAACATTGCCTTCTCGGCGATTGTGAGCGGCTCAACCAGCACGCCAACCTCGCGAAGATGCTGCGGGACCACGTGAAGGTAACGGCGTTCCTCGATGACATACTCCGTCATGAAGCCGTGCAGGCCTTTTATACCGTGTTCAATGTAGTCTCCCGTGGAACAAAAGTTCTGATTGCCGCTTCGACATGCGGCACATTCGGCATGGTGGCAAGCGCGCCTGACCATGCAAACGACGAGGTCACCGCCAGATAAATCCGCAACTGCCGATCCAGTCTCAACAACTTGTGCAAGACATTCGTGCCCAAGGATGAAATAGTCCAATCCGGACGGGGGACTACCGTAGGCGAAGCGGCATATTTCACGGTCGGTGCCGCAAATGCCAACTTCGAGAATACGAAGTTTAACCTGAACGTCTGTTTGGATATGCGGTTCAGCAACATCAATCAGGTTGACCGAGCGATTTTGCGGAAACACGGCTATGCCTTTCAAAGTTCGCCCCCTTCCGAACGATGCACCTCAGATTGCTATGGTGAGCAAGTCCTTTCATCTACAGGAGTCGATTATTTAGCTTCCCCTCGCGCCCGACGCGCCGTCGGTCACCCGTCGACCATCTTTGCTCTGTTCCACTTTTTTCCGTTATCTTACGGGCTGTTACTGGACTGAAGGGGGCACAATCGCCGCCGTGCGATCAGTACCAATGACCGCCCGGAAAATGGTCCGAGCAAAGCCCACAAGAGCGCGCCTGAATTGCCCTTGCGGGGGCTTCGGATTCTGTTTGACGCTCCTTGAGCCTGAGCATATAATCGGTTTCTCGTTTGCACAACCGATTGTCTAAAGAGAGGCGAGTTTTCGACCGGATTTTTTAACATCGCGCACAACAACGACGCAATAGCTGGACGGAGCCGAATCTGCGCGGGCGGTATTCCAGCAAATACAGCAGTCCGTGTTAGTGAAATTCGCTTCAGGATGTGAGGTGGAATCCGATGCGTGCATCCGTATCGCCGTTGACATGGGTTGCTGTCGACGAAAATTTCGGGGCCCATCGCAGCGCTTGCGGAAGTTGTGCCGGTCTCGTGCATACAAAAAATGCGGGGGCAGGGCAGGTCGAATATACGACCGAGTACTACACGATCTTCCGGCATGGGCGGGTGCTTTACACGACGCTTGCGACGAACGCGGCCGTGACGTTCAAATGGCGAGACGATGGCAAATAGACTCAGCCGTCGCACGTTCCTGCGGTGCGCAAGCGCAGCATCGCTGGTGACGATGTCCGTTTTGAAAGCTGAGGGCGAAGACCGCGCTTCGGCAAAGCCCACCTGCTCCGCTCATTCGGGAAAATACAAAGAGTCGCCGTTGCTTGCGGCCCGTGTCGCCGCAGGCAAGCTCCCGCCGGTAGAAAAGCGACTGCCCGCGGTCCCGTTCGTCCGTCACGTCGCGCGGATCGGCAATTATGGAGGTACGCTCTACGATCAGGCCGAAAGTCCTGGCGGCCGCTTTCACCTGGATGGCACGCTGATCGTCGCCGCGCAGGAGACCGATAACAGCGGTCGCGTCATCCGGCCACACCTGTGTGATTCCGTGACTGTGACCCCCGATTTTCGCGCTTTTACCTTTCACATCCGTGACGGACTCAAGTGGTCGGACGGCGTCAACCTCACCGCCTATGACGTGCTTTGGTGGTGGTGGAACGAGGCGCGCAATACCACCATTTTTCCTGAGGGGCCCAGGACCTTCAAGGTTGGTGACGATTACGCGGATTTCACGCAGCTCGACCATCTGACCTTTCGCATCGGATTCCGCAAGCCCTTCCGGCCCTGTCTCAATCTCTCCGCCTCGGAGTACATGGCTTTCGGTAGTTACTTCGCTCAGCCCGCACACTGGATGAAGCAGTTTCATGCGGGCTTCAATCCGGATGCCGACAAGATCGCTCGCCAGCATGGGTTTGCCGCCTGGTACCAGTACTACATGATGGTCCGCGAATATATGCATCCGGTTATCAACAAACCGCATGTGGCGCCGTGGGTGCGAGTTGCCTCGACGACGACCCGCGACATCTACGAGCGCAATCCCTACTTCTTCGAGGTCGACCAGGAAGGCAACCAGCTGCCTTATATCGACCGGCTCTTTGTGCAGGTGGTCGAGGATGAGCGGCTGCAGGAGGCGCGACGCGCGACCGGATCGGTCTCAGAGGGCATCTGCGACATGTCGCAGATTTCGATCTTCACCAAGAACGCCTCGCGGGGGCGCTACGGAATACGGTACTGGCATCTTGCAAATGGTTCGGAGTGCATGTTCGCATTCAACCTGAATCACAAAGATGAAGTGAAGCGAAAGATATACAACGATCTGCGCTTTCGGCAGGCCCTCTCGTACGCGATCGACCGGCGCCGAATCAACCAGACGCTTTACTTCGGTGAAGCGAAAGAGTGGCAGGCGACGATCAGCCCAACGGTGTCGTACTTTGATCCTGCGTGGATCGATTACTGCGCGCAGTATGACCCGGCGAAGGCAAACCGATTGCTCGACGATGTCGGACTCGTCCGCGTGCCGGACGAGCCATTCCGGCTTGGAATCGATGGAAAGCGTTTTGTCTCGGTGGTGGTCTTCAACAGACAGAACTTCCCCGAAGAGTTGCTCGAGTTCGTCCGGCAAGACTGGGCCCAGGTCGGGATCGAAGTCGTCATGAAGGAGACAGATTTTCGATACCGTGAGTGGCTTTGCCGGGCGGGAAATCAAGACTGCACGTGCTGGAACGGCGACATGGTGGAAGAGATCGCTGCCTATCTTCCCTGGGTAACGAAATGGAATCCCCAAGAGGTACTCTTCTACGCGGTGGACTGGTGGCTGTGGTACTACAGCCAGGGCAAATCGGGAGTGAAGCCGCCCGAGGAGTGGATCGAACAGTTCGACCGCATGGCCGCATGGTACAGCGCGAAGTCCGACGCGGAGTATGAGCAGCTGGGCCACGCGGTGTGGGACTTCTTCAGCAAACAGCTCGTATGCATCGGCACCGTAGGTTATGCGCCACAGCCAGTGGTTGTGGCCGACGGATTGGAGAATGTGCCCGACAACGTGGAGATGGGCTACGGAACCATGTGGGCCAAATCGTACTTCGTTCAGACTTACTTCTGGGACAAGCCGGAGAAACATGAGTAGCTTCTTTCGCAACGCGCTCGTCCGCTACGTGGCCAAGAGGATCGCCTGGGCATCAGTGGTTCTCGTGTTGATTTCGTTCTTTGCATTTCTGGTGATCCAGCTTCCGCCGGGAGATTTTCTCGACTCATATGTGGAGGAGCTGAGCCGGTCCGGGATGGGCGTGGACTCGGCGACTCTGGTGGCCCTGCGGCACGCCTACGGGCTCGACCGTCCGATGATCGTGCAGTACTGGGAGTGGGTGTCGCGGTTTGCGCGCGGAGACATGGGCGTCTCTTTCCTGTACGCGAAGAAAGTGAATGTCATTATCGCCGAGCGGTTGCCCTGGACGCTGGCGTTGACCTTCGGTTCGATGCTTCTCACCTACGGATTCGCGATTCCGATCGGCATCTACACGGCCCGCCGGCAGTATTCGGCGGCGGACTTTGCCGCGTCGTTCATCGCCTTCATCGGCATGGCCACGCCGGGCTTTTTGCTTGCACTGGTGCTGATGTGGATCTTTTATGTCTGTTTCGGCGTGACGGTTGGTGGGCTGCAGTCGCCGCAGTTCATCGGGCAGCCGCTGAGCTGGGCCAAGGTGGGCAATCTTCTGATGCACCTGCCGGTGCCACTGGTGGTAATCGGGATTGCGGGCATCGCAAGCCTGACGCGGACCATGCGCGCAACCTTGCTCGATGAGCTAGGCAAACAGTATGTCACGACGGCACGTGCGAAGGGACTGCCGGAGAGCGTGCTGATCCGGCGCTATCCGGTGCGGGTGGCTTTAAACCCCATCATCAGCTCGGGGGGATGGCTGCTCGCCGAGCTGTTCTCAGGCGACACGGTGGCTGGCATCGTGCTCGGGTTGCCGACGATCGGGCCGGTGATGTACCGCGCCCTGCTGGCCAAAGACATGTTTCTGGCATCGAGCTGCGTGATGGTGATGAGCATTCTGACCGTATTCGGCTTTTTGATTTCTGACATCGTCCTCGCGTACGTCGATCCGAGGATCAGGCTGGGCTAAGATGAGCACCCTGCAGACCGCAACGATCGCAGCCGACGATGTTTCCTGGTCGCAGTGGAGGCTGATCCGTGCGAAGTTCAGGTCGCACAAGCTGGCGCTGGTCAGCATCTGGCTGCTCGGGGCGTTCTACTTAGTCGCGCTCTTTGCCGAGTTTCTGGCGCCATATGGACCGTGGCAACCGTCGGCGTATGCGTTTGCGCCACCCACCCGGGTCCATTTCTTCTTCCGTGGAAAGTTCGTTGGGCCCATCGTGTACCGGATCAAGATCGAGTCCAATCCGAAGACCTTCGAACGCAACTTCGTGGTAGACGAGAATCAGCCGGTGCCGATCCATTGGTTCGTGCAAGGAGCGCCTTACCAGTGGCTTGGTTTCATTCCGTCCAGCCTGCGCCTGTTCGGTGTGGAGAAAAGCGCGCAGATCAACCTGATGGGCACGGACATCCTGGGCCGCGACTGCTTCTCGCGCAACCTGATTGCCACGCAGATTTCGCTGACCGTAGGGCTGATCGGCGTCTTCATTACTTTTGTGCTCGGATGCCTGATTGGCGGTGCGTCGGGCTACTACGGCGGGGTGGTCGATAATGTCGTCCAGCGCTTCATGGAGTTTGTGACCTGCCTGCCCACGATTCCCATGTGGATGGCCCTGGGCGCCGCCATCCCGGCCTCGTGGAGCAACTTGAAGGTGTACTTCGCGATCACGATCATTCTCGCCTTGCGGAGTTGGACAGGCTTATCACGGCAAGTGCGTTCGAAGTTGCTGGAGATGCGGGAAGAGGACTATATTATTGCGGCGCGCGTGGCCGGAACCAGGGATTGGGGAATCATCCTGCACCATCTTCTGCCGGGGTTTGCCAGCTACCTGATCGTGAACCTCACAGTGGAAATTCCCCGCATGATTCTGGGCGAGACGACGCTGAGCTTCTTCGGACTTGGGTTGCGGCCGCCGACCGTGAGCTGGGGTGTTTTGCTGCAGGACGCGCAGAATCTTGCCGCCATCTCGATCTATCCCTGGCTCATGTTTCCGGCTCTGATGGTGGTTGTCTGCGTGCTGGCGTTCAACTTCCTCGGAGACGGCCTACGCGACGCAATGGATCCGTACAAGGAGTAGGGCTGGCGCATGTCCGATCTTGTTGTAGATATTCGTAATCTGACGGTCAGCTTCAACACTCGGCGCGGCGATGTCACGGTCGTCGACGCGCTCTCACTTCCGATCGAGCGCGGCAGAGTGCTCGGCGTGGTTGGCGAGAGCGGTTGCGGCAAGAGCGTCATGTCGCGATGCCTGCTGCGGATCGAGGCCCCAGGTAAGATCGTCTCGGGCAATGTGACCTACTTCAAAGACTCCCGGCAGGCGCTGCATCTCGAGAGCATGGACGCTACCGGAACTACCATCCGCCGCATCCGCTGGAAAGAGATCGCCATGATCTTTCAGGAGCCGATGTCGTCGTTTGGCCCGCAGCACACCATCGGCTTCCAGATCGGCGAAGCGATGCGGTTGCACTGCGCGGACTCGAGCGTTGCCGCCGTCGTCGAAGCGCTGAAGGCCGTGGGGATGCCGCGTCCAGATGAGGTCGTGCGCCAGTATCCGCATCAACTCAGCGGCGGCATGCGTCAGCGCGCCATGATTGCCATGGCGCTGAGCTGCCGTCCGTCGGTTCTGGTCGCCGACGAGCCGACCACCGCTCTCGATGTCTCCACCGAGGCGCAGATCCTCGAACTCATTCGCTCCAAGCAGAAGGCGCTGGGGATGAGCGTACTCTTCATCTCACATAACCTCGGGGTCATTGCACACATCGCCCATGATGTGGCCGTCATGTATCTAGGCCAGGTGGTCGAGCGCTCGCCCGTCAAAACTCTCTTTGACAACCCCAAGCATCCGTATACGCGCGCGCTCCTGCAATCCATCCCCCGGGTCGATCGCGAGTACTCCGGCCCACTTGTGACGCTGAGCGGCAACCCACCGAGCCCGTTTGCGCTGCCCACGGGATGCCGCTTTCATCCGCGATGCTCCGAGCGGATTGCGGGAGTCTGCGATCGCGAGGTGCCGGTCGCGGAGACCCTGGCCGACGGGACTGAGGTCCGATGCCATCGATGGAGAAAATAGGAATGTCGGAGCAGCGGAACCTTCTCGTCGTGCGCGATCTCTCCAAGTCCTATCGTCTGGGCGGCGGATTCTTTGCCTCGGGCTCGGGCACAGTACGCGCTGTCGATCGGGTCACCTTCTCCATCGATCGCGGCCGCACTTTCGGCCTTGTTGGCGAAAGCGGCTCCGGCAAAACCACCATCGGAAGAATGATCCTACGTGTCGTTGAGCCGGACCATGGCGCCATTCTCTTTGCGGATGCAGGCTCGGAGATGATCGACCTCGGCGCCCTGAAGCCCAAGCAGATGAGGCCTTTGCGGCGCAAGATTCAGATGATCTTCCAGGACCCCTACAGCTCGCTCGATCCGCGCATGACCGTCGCGCGCATTATCGCCGAGCCCCTTCGTGCCGTACATGGCATCGCCCGGAGTGAGATTGACGACCGTGTCGCCGAAGTCACAGAGCTCGTCGGTCTGCGCCGCGAGTATCTCGGCCGCTATCCGCATGCCTTCAGCGGAGGGCAGCGTCAACGCATCGGCATTGCGCGCGCGCTGGTCACGCGCCCTGAGCTGGTCGTGGCCGATGAGGCGGTTTCCGCCCTCGATGTCTCGGTGCAGGCGCAGATACTGAACCTCATGCTTGATCTGCAGCAGAAGCTTGGCATCACATACCTGTTCATCGCGCATGATCTGGGAGTCGTGCGCTATCTCTGTGATTCTGTCGCCGTGCTCTATCGCGGCCGCATCGCTGAGATCGGTGGGAAATATGATATTTATCGCACTCCCCGCCATCCGTACACCGAATCGCTCCTCGCCGCGGCACCTCCTCCACAGCCCGGGATCGACGCCGCGCCGCACCAGCGCGAGCACGTTGCACAAGACCACGCTCCCGATCCGGAGACGACCGCTGTCGGATGCCCTTACCATTCGCGCTGCCTGTATCGCCAGGAGATTTGTGCGTACCAGGAACCGGCTCTGCGCACCATCGCTCCGGGACGATTGGTGGCGTGCCACTTCGATCTGCAGTTGCATGGCGCCTGAAGAGAAGCCGGACGCGCATAAGTGGAGGCAACGGGCGCTTGCCAGCTATGCGCGGGCGCATCGCCCGGATCTGCTCCCAGTGGAACTTGGGCGGCCAGGGCTTGAGGCCGCGGGCGGCATTCGCCCCCGTTTTTTATCCTTGACCGTCTCAAACAGTTGTGACTAGAATCGACCTATTGTAAAACAATCGATTGTTTAGGAGAAATCTCCACTTTGCTACGCGCGGCTCCAGATTCGCGGGGGATTATCCGAAGCTTTGTCACCCACGACGACAAACGGCTTGCTGTTCTTGAAGAAGTCAAAATGCGCCCGCAAGGCGATAAGGTCTCCGATGCGATTGCCATTGATTCGGGTCAGACATACCAAAGCATCCTCGGCTTCGGCGCTGCCCTAACGGACGCAGCCTGCTTTCTGATCGACAAGCTCGAGACGGAGAAGAAAAAGGAGTTTCTCACCAGTGTCTTCAGCGGCTCGGGGCTCAAGCTTAACTGTTGCCGAATCTGTATCGGCTCCAGTGACTACGCCACAAAGGCCTACAGCTATGCTGAGCACGGTCCCGATTCGGAGCTGAAATGCTTCACGGTCGAACACGACCGCGCCTACATCGTGCCCATCATCCGCGAAGCCAAGAAGCTCAGCCCCGAGCTCTTCCTCCTGGCTTCACCGTGGAGTCCGCCTGGTTGGATGAAGGCAGGCGGCACCATGCTCGGCGGGTCCATGCGCCGTAAGTACCTTGCCGCCTACGCTGAGTACTTTGATAAGTTCCTCGATGCCTACGCAGAGATGGGTATCGACGTGGGCGCCCTCTCGGTGCAGAACGAGGTTGATACCGACCAGGAAGGCCTGATGCCAGCCTGCATCTGGACCCAGGGTACCGAGAGCCTCTTCGTTTCCGAGCACCTCGGGCCAAGGATGGCCAAACGGCAAACCCCTCCCAAGATTTGGATCCTTGACCACAACTACGATCTTTGGGGCCGCGTGCTGAGCCAGTTGTCGCAGCCCGCGGTATCTAAAATTGTCGACGGTGTCGCGTGGCACGGCTATTCCGGGCATCCGTCAGCAATGTCTGTTGTTCAGCGAGCATATCCGGAAAAACACATGTACTGGACCGAAGGGGGACCAGAAGATCTCACAGACCCGGCTCTTACGACAAATTGGGTGTTCTGGGGCTCCCGCTTTACGGCAATTATGAAGAACTGGGCCCGATGCATCATTGCCTGGAACCTGGCTCTGGATGAAAAGGGCTTCCCGAATATCGGGCCCTTTGCATGCGCTGGACTTGTCACGATCGATTCCCAGACGAAGTGTATTCAACCGAACGGGCAGTACTGGGCTCTCGCACATTTTTCGACCGCGGTGCAGCGGAACGCGGTGCGGTTGCGATCGAGGCGTGGTCCGAAGGGAATCGCGCACGTAGCCTTTCGGAACTCTGACGGCTCCCAGGTGCTGGTACTGACGAATGCGGGTAAGGAACGTGTGGTGCCGATGATTATGAACGAGAAGTCGTACGCGGAGATCCGCGTTCCCGGGAACTCGATGGTAACAGCGGTATGGCGCGGCTAAAGGGCCGGCGCCGGACGCCGCAGTGCCAATTTTGGGACGCGGGTTGAGTCGGCGCGAAGGGGTGGGGCACGTGGGCGATAGAAACCGACTGAACGAAAGGAAGCAATATGTTCGAGCTGTCGATCTTGTTCGGTGATGGACCGAAGATGGAACCTGCGAAGATTGCGCCAGGCTTTGAGATGTTCGAAATTCCCACTGAGGTACTGGTTTCCCCCTATATCACGCATGAGGACTGGGAGAACCGCAAAAAAGAGCTGGCCGCGTTGGGCATTTCGCCGATCAAGGTGGCAAGCCACTGGCTGAATAAACCCTGCACTACCCCGCACGCAGACTGGGAGCTGCTTGAGTTCTGGAGCCGCCGCGCGCTCAAACGTCTCGCTGAGATCGGCGTCACCAGGGCTGGAATCTATGGCCTGTGGTTCCCCAAGGCGAAAGACTACTCATTGACCCAGCAGATGGATCAGGCCATCCGCTACGCCAATCTGATGGGCGAGATCGCGGGTCCCCTCGGCATCGATATCATGCTCGAGCCCATGGCCGATCTCGACACGCTCTGGCCCACCTACAAGGAAGGCCTCGAGTTTGTGAAGCGCGTCGATCATCCCCACGTGCAGATCATGGCCGACATGAACTACTTCCTCAAGCTCAATCAGCCCTTCGAAGACATCAAGCTTGCTCCCGAACGCTGCCTCCACTGCCACATCGCCGGCGATCACGGACAGCCCGGCGTAGGCGATCTTGAGAAGACCCACAAGGCCTTCTTCCGCGTACTGCGTGAGATCGACTATCGCGGCGGTGTCTCCTGCGCCTGTCCCTGGGTGAGCACGCAGCCTGGTCCGTTCGACCTGACAGCCGAGACCGCCAAGACCCTCACCTACCTGCGCCGCCTGCGCGATGAAGTCTACAGTGACTAGCCCGGGAGAAATGGGATGACGCAATTCAAGCTTGGACTGAATATCGACAACGTCGCCATGAAGCCTCCTCTCGATCTGGCACCTGGATGGGAAGCCGCCGAGGTGCCGATCACCGAGCTCGTTCTTCCCTATGACGGCGAAGAGGCATGGCACAAAAAACGCGATGAAATCAAGAGCTGGCATCAGCCGGCATTCACCGCGGCAAGCCACTGGCTCAAAGACGAGCTCATTACGGGCAAGTGCCCCACACCCTTTGCGGAGCTGGAGCGACAGGCAGAACAGCACTGCCGCCGCCTCGCCGAATTGAGTACAGGCATGGTCGCCGGTATCTGGGGCAACTTCTTTGCCGTGCCCGACGATTTCTCGAGGACCAAGGCCACTGATCAAGCCATCGAGTACTGCGCGATGATAAACAAGTATGCGCAAAAGCACGGTATCGTCATCGCTCTCGAGCCCACCGCCAATCCGCACACGGTCTTTCCCAGGTACACGGATGGTCTGGCCTTTGCCAAAGAGATGGACCTGTCCAACATCCGGGTCATGGCGGACCTGAATTACTTCGTCGCAGTCGATGAGCCCTTTGAGGATATCGCCGTTGATCCCGCCTACTGCGTACACGTGCACATCCAGGGAGACACTTATCAACCGAACTACGGAAACAGCACAGAAAAGATCCTCCACATCTTCCGCGTGCTGCGCGATGTAGGTTATCAGCGCACCGTCTCATCGGCGCATCCCTGGATCAGCACAGCTCAGGGACCATTCGATTACCAGTCGGAATCGGCAAAAACGCTGCGGTTCCTTGTCGATCTGCGCGATAAGGTTTTCGCTGAATAACCAAAGGCTGGAAAAATCGCTATGTATCTTGCCAGGGATGATCGTTATAATTCAATGCCCTATCGCCGAAGCGGCAGGAGCGGGGTTCGGTTACCAGCACTCTCTCTCGGTCTCTGGCACAACTTTGGCGGCGTCGACACCTTGGCCAACAGTCGTGCCATGATTTTGCGCGCCTTCGATCTCGGAATTATCCACTTCGATCTGGCCAACAACTATGGGCCGCCTCCGGGATCGGCCGAGGCCACCTTGGGTGAGATCCTGTCCTCCGATCTGGGCGTTTATCGCGATGAAATCATCATCTCCACCAAGGCCGGCTACGATATGTGGCCCGGGCCCTATGGGGACTGGGGCTCCCGAAAATACCTGCTGGCTAGCCTCGATCAAAGCCTGCGACGCATGAAGCTCGACTATGTGGACGTCTTCTATTCGCATCGCCCCGACCCCGAAACGCCTCTAGAAGAGACAATGTCGGCCCTCGATCAGGCGGTGCGCTCAGGCAAGGCGCTCTACGCTGGCATCTCCAATTACGATCCCGAACAGTCCAAGCACGCAATCGAGATTCTGCGGCAGCTCGGCACACCGTGCCTGATTCATCAGGTTCAGTATTCGATGTTCAATCGCAAGCCAGAGCAGGGTCTGTTCGACGTACTGGAGCGAGAGCGGGTCGGCTGCATCGGCTTTAGTCCGCTCGCGCAGGGGCTGCTGACTGATCGTTATCTTAAAGGCCTTCCCGCGGACTCACGAGCCGCGCGGTCGGTTTTTCTCAAACCCGAGCAGATAACGCCCCAGGTGCTCGATAGGGTCCGCAGTCTTGGGGAGATCGCAAAGCAGCGCGGGCAGCCCTTGGCGCAGATGGCCGTGGCTTGGACGCTTCGCAATCCGGTCATGACCAGCGTCATCGTCGGCGCCAGCCGTGTCGATCAGCTGGAACAGAACGTCGGTGCGCTGAAGAACCTGGCCTTCTCGAGAAGCGAGCTCAGCGGGATCGACGAGATTCTCGCCTCACCGGTTCTGGCTGCACCGGCTCAAACAAATGCATAGCCCTACTTTGCTTCCGCCGCGGACAGCAGCCCACCCGCGGTTATTTCTGGACCTAAATCGCCTCCGCAGGTTGAAGTCCGGCCAGCAGTCTTACGTCGTGCTCGAGAACCTGAAAGAGCGCTTTTTTCGTCAAGCCAATGCTCTGCTCAACGAGCCCACCACTGAATTTCGCATCGTCGGCCCGCGCATGCTTGAGCGGGCGCAACAGGTTCTGGCACGCGTGTCCACGCTGGCCCTCGCGTACCGTCTGGTCGAGCGCAAGGAATATCTGACCAGGGCCAGGCAGGAGCTGTTTGCCATCAAGGAGTACCCTCACTGGAATCCGAGCCACTTTCTCGATACGGCGGAGCTGTGCACAGCGTTTGCCATCGGCCTCGACTGGCTCCACGCCGAGCTGTCTGAAGCGGAGCGCGATAGCCTCCGGGAAGCTCTCGTGGAAAAAGGACTGCAACCCGGACTGGAGGCGCTAGAGAAACCGGAGTGGTGGGTTCGCGTCTCGCACAACTGGAACCTGGTCTGCAATGGCGGATTGGCCATCGGCGCGCTGGCTGTTGCCGATGCGCTGCCGGAGCTGGCCTTGCGCATCCTGGCGCACGCCGTGAAAAACATTCCTGTCGCTCTCGATAGCTTCGCGCCCGATGGCGCGTGGGAAGGTGGTCCGCACTATTGGGAGTACAGCGCCTGGTACAGCGCTTTGACCATCGAAACCCTTGAGACCTCGCTCGGCCACAACTTTGGATTGGCAGAGCGCCCAGGCCTCGACCGGGCTGGTCTCTTTCCCCTGCATTGCCTCGGGTCAAGCCGGCTTTACTTTAACTTCGCCGATGCAGGGGTGACCGCTCTGCCGCAGGCCTCTCTCTTCTGGCTCGGCCAGCGCTACCAACTGCCCGAGTGCATCGCCGAAAATCATCGCAGGCTCCAAGAACACCCCGATCGCATCCACGCCTTTGACCTCATTTGGTATCAGGAGCAGCCCACGCAGCGCATCGAAATTCCGCGCGGTATCATCTTCAAACGCGCAGAGATCGCGTGTATGCGAACCGCGTGGAACGACCCGCAGGCGTTCTTCGTGGCCACCAAGGCAGGCTCCGGACAAACCGATCACGCGCATCTCGATCTCGGCAGCTTCGTGCTCGATGCGGCTGGCGTACGCTGGTCCAGCGATCTTGGCCCGGACGATTACGACCTACCGGGTTACTGGGATCCCGGACGCAACGGAAGCCGCTGGAAGTACTACCGGCTAAATAACCGCTCGCACAGCACGCTAATGCTGAATGACCATCTGCAAAATCCGCTGAGCCAGACTACGATCGCGCAGAGTTGCTATCAAGGCCAGTCGCAGTCTGTCGTTCTCGATCTCGGGCCGGCTTACTCCGACGATGCTAGTGCAGTGAGTCGTGGCATCCGGTTGACCCCTGAAACTGGCGTCCTCATTCAGGACGAAGTTGCTTGGCTACCGGAAGTAAAGCAGCACGAGCTCCGCTGGCAGCTCACCACAGACGCAGAGATCGTGCTCCAAGGCAATAGAGCCATTCTCACCAAGCAAGGCAGAACCCTGCAGGCCCGGATCCTTACGCCAGCAAACGCGCTCTTTGAGGACGCATCCACAGATGCCGGCCCACTGGATCAGCCGAATCTAGACCAGCCGAATCCCGGCTTCCGTCAGCTGATCGCGATCATCCACGACGCCGCACCTGAAACGCGTGTGGCGGTACTGTTGTCGCTCGAGCCGGCAGAGGTGGATGTCGTTCCACTCGCGCGCTGGTAGCTCCGTAGGTGATAGCTTAAAGATTATCGCCAAATCTGCAAGCTACTCCACGGTCGGACCCGGACGAGAAGATGCTTCAGAGCCTCGCTTAGCGAGGGCTCTTGGATTTGGACCTCCGTTCGCGGTTTGCGCCAGCGGAGGAAGGTGGGCATGTGGACGATCTCACTATCAGCTCGGGCCGAAACTGAATGTCTCTGGCAGCGATCTCGTCTGTGCGCTTCCGGAGAAGAAGTTCCGCCGCCTTCGCACCCATCTCATAAAGCGGCTGTCGAACGGTCGTCAGAGCCGGGTTTGCAATGCTTGCGAATTCAATGTCGTCGAAACCAACGACAGAAACATCCTCAGGCACCCTGCGGCCGGCTTCTCGCATGGCAGCCATGGCGCCGATGGCTGAGATGTCATTGAACACGACGAGAGCGGTGAAACGCTTGCCGCTGCGGAGCAAAACCTCACCGGCCATTCGACCCTCGTCGGCATGACGCGTACCAATGGGTTCAAGTTGCTCTAATTGAACCGTAAGATCTGGATCTACTCGAACTCCAAACTTCTTACATGTTGTGAGAACTGCATTCCAGCGATCTTCCGTGTCTCCTCCTCCCTTTGGCCCTTTGATAAACGCCATTTCTCTGTGGCCGAGGCTGAAGAGGTGGTTGATGGCCTTATCGATGCCATAGGCGTTATCGATGGAAACTCGAATGCTCCATATAGGCGAGCGGTCAGTACAGATCGTCACGGCGGGAATCCCCGGCGATTCACTCGGAGTGGAGTTGATCAGCAGCAGACCCTCGACGCCGCGGTCGCGGAGTGCTTCGACATCCCGCTGGAGGTTTTCCCGGTTCCAAAGGTGGGTGGAAACCAGAGACGTATACCCCGTGTTCAGCAAGCGCCGCTCGAAACCGCTGAGTAGCGCGGCTTCGTAGCCCTCGCCGAAATCGGGCGCGACGACTCCGAAGAGGCAAGTGGGTTTCTTGTTGAGCGTACGGGCGAAAAAGTTGGGGCGATATCCAAGCCTCTTCGCGGTTTCCGCAACCCGCCTCCGAGTCTCATCCGGGAATCGCGCCGCTTCTGGAACATCATTGAGAATCAGCGAGATGGTCGTTCGCGACAGACGAAGATGTCCGGCTAATTCCTTCAATGTGATTCGATCGGCCGAGTCGGCGTCTGGCGCGCGCTTGGCGCCATTCGATTTCTTAGGTTTTACTTGCATTCGAGGCCAGCGTATCACGTTGGCTTCTTTTTTTGTTGACAATCATCCTCAAGTTGGGCTTAAATGTAGAACTTTAGTAAACCAGTTCACTAACGCAGGTGCCCCGGTTTACTAATGCAGAGCGGCAAGGCGCGAGCCCGTGTGGATGAAGCCGCCCCAATCGTTAGTTTTTGAGGAGGCAAATCATGAGGAATGGAAGGCAGTGGATACTGCTCACCCTTCCCGTGATCGGCACCGTGCTGATGAGCGGGCGAGCATGTTTTGCGCAGAACACGAACTCAGGTGACCTGCGCGGCACCGCGACGAATAGCACCGGCGCGATCATCCCCTCCGTAACGGTCGCGGTATTGGATGTCGACAAAGGCGTGTCACACGTGGTCGTCACCGACGGCGCTGGGCTCTACGATACAGGTCCGATTCCAGAAGACAATCTCTTTCCCGGCCAGTAAAGAACGCAATCTACTACTGCGCCTCGCCGGACCAATCTCGGGCTTCGGGTCCAAAAAATCGATTTAGGCAAGCGTTTGTTTCAAGGATAAGTTGCAGCCAGGAAGCAAATCAGCTGACTAGAGCAGGCGCGAAATGCTGCAGATGAGTCTGCCTCTGCGACGGAAGCTAACAAGTAATCAACCGTTTGTCTTTTGCAAATAAAGGCTTGACAGTCGACATTTTCATGTGCTCTAATCGCTCCCGCATTCG
>JASIJW010000735.1:0-20770 GCA_030050035.1 Acidobacteriaceae bacterium
CGGCCGCGCATGTGGTTCTGCAGGATGCGCACCGGTTGTACGCTCCGCCCGCGATCAATCTCGTTCCGGAAATCCGCCGAGTAAACACTGCCGAGTCCGTTGCCCGTCGTTCGATACGGATTTGCGGTGCGGCTGTAGTAATAGTCGGGGAAGGTTTCTCCCATCAAGGGCACATACTTCGCGAGTCGGTCCGAGCCCAGCATTGAGTTTGCCAGAGACATCCCGCCAGCCAGGGCGCTATTCATAGCCGGACCGCCACGCTTCAGCCGCTCCAGCCAGACCAAATTGCGATAGTTGTTATATCCCGCGAACGCCTCGTCCCCTCCTTCTCCCGAGAGCAGAACCGTGACGTGTTTCCGCGCTAACTGCGACACATAATAGAGTGCGATGGCCGGCGGCTCGCATACCGGCTCTTCCATATGCCAAACATATTGCGGCAGGAAGCTTGCAAAATCCCGTGCACTGATTGTCATTTCATGATGGCGTGTTGCGAACCTCTCAGCAGCCAGCCGTGCATAGGGGCGTTCATCGGCAAATCCCTCGCCGGCGAAACCAACCGTAAAGGTGCTGATCGTCTTGTCCGTATGATTCACCGCGAGGCTCAGAACCCCTGTCGAATCCACACCACCGCTCAGCAACACGCCGACCGGCACGTCCGCAATCATGTGCAGACTGACGGTGTCCGACAGCAGGCTTAGTAGTTCCGCCTCTGCCTCCTGTGTGCTCAGCTTGCGGTATGGCTCCGCAAACTGCAGATCCCAATACTGCCCCACAGTCGCCTGACCATCCTTCACCATCAGGTAGTGGCCGGGAGGCAGTTTGCGCACTCCGCGCAGGAGTGTCTCGTCGCCTGGAACGTACAGGAACGTCAGAAACCGATCGATCATCTCCGGGGCGATTTCCCTCACCACTGAGGGGTCGGTCAAAATGGCCTTCAGTTCCGAAGCGAATATCAGAGAATCTTCGGTCAGCTGATAGTAGAGCGGCTTAATGCCCACCCGGTCCCGTGCAAGAAGCAGCGTCCTGGCCTTCTCGTCCCAGATCGCAAACCCAAACATGCCCCGCAGTTTCTCAAGACATGCGGGACCCAGCTCTTCGTAGAGGTGAACGATCACCTCGGTGTCAGTCTGTGTCCTGAAGGTATGTCCCTTGCTCAGCAGGTACGTCCGCAGTTCCTGGTAGTTATAGATCTCACCATTGAACACAATCCAAACCGTCTTATCCTCATTGGACAGAGGTTGGTGGCCAGTGTGCAGGTCGATGATCGAAAGCCTGCGGAATCCCAGCCCCACAGGTCCGGATACGTAGTAGCCCTCGTCGTCCGGCCCGCGATGGCGTATCGTCTCGGCCATCGCCCGGACCAGCGAGGGCGGTACACGCTCGTTGCCGCGCAATTCGAGTTTGCCGCAAATTCCGCACATATGGAGTTTCGTTTGAAGACCGGCCGGCTATTTCCAGATTGTCGCCATGCCGAACAAGCGACGCAGTTGCTGACCGCGAATATATGCCAGGTAAGCCCGGTCGTCTGGACGGACGGGACGCGTGAAATGGGCCTTCGCAAAGCCATAAAACGTGCCCAGCGAGCCCAGCACACGCGGTTTTTGGGTAAGTCGGAACAGGCAGCTCGCGACCACAAACAGTGGATGGTAGCCGGAAACGTAGCACGCTACACCGTGCTTCATCCGGTCGCGTATCAGGCCTTCTTCTGTGCCTGTTAGCCTGTGGTGCAGCAGATGCAGCGCCGGGAAGGAATACGTGGTGAAGCCCAGCATGTTGGCCTTCACTTCATCGATTGTGTCCCATCCAGCGGCTGTCCAAAGACCGCCAATCGCTTCCCAGCAAGCCCGCTTGTAGATCTTCGTTGCGCCTCGCACGTGAAAGCGAGGACCACTCTCCGGTTTCACCGTCCCGTTCAGGTCGTGAACGATCAAGCCTCCACCGATGCCGAGGCGCGGGTCCTGCCGGAATTGCGCGAACGTTTGTTCAAAATAATCGGGGGCGAAGGTCAGGTCGCCGTCCAGCTTTACCACAAACTCCCAGTCCGCGCACTGGATGGTCCGGTATCCGTCGTTGAAGGCCTCGACGACGCCTCCGCCAGACTTTCGGAAGCCGCGATTTCGGCGATGAATCACGCGAATCCACGTATGCTGGGCAGCCGCCTCATCGGCAATTGCGCCAGTGCGATCACTCGATCCGTCATCGACAATGATCCATTCTGTGGGGCGTACCGTCTGCCGGCAGACCGAATCGATTGTCTGCGCGAGATACCGCTCTTCATCGCGCACGGGTGTAATGACGACGTAGCGCGTCGTCTCTTTCGCCGGCGGGCACGGCATCTCAGTGATGCATGAAGAACTTGCCATGAAGATCCGTAACGACTATGCCGAAGTGCGTTGCGAGTGCCGCTTCGCCAGTTCCCGGCAAATTATGTCCAGAATGCGCTGCGCGCTGCGCCCGTCCCACGCTTCCGGAACCCGGTGCTCCATCGATGCGCCCAACTGCAGGCGCGCGGCACGGCGAATTCCTTCGGGACTGGTTCCGGCAAGAATATTTGTGCCCACTTCGACCGTCACCGGACGTTCGGTATTCTCGCGCACGGTAATGCAGGGAACGCCCAGGGCCGTAGTCTCCTCCTGAATCCCGCCAGAGTCCGTCACGACCAGCGCGGCACGCTGCATCAGAGAGAGAAAGTCGATGTACCCCAGCGGCTCCACAAGCCTAATGCGTCCGTTGGTCTCGCTCCCCCGGGTTTCACGCTCTCGGCTAAAGAATTCCTCCAGACCGAATTCCGCGATCTTCTTCTGTGTCCGCGGATGTGCAGGAAAGACCACGGGACAGGTTGACGCCAGTTCCTTCAGCCCCTCCAGAATTCTGAGGAAGTCATCGCGCCGATCGACATTTGACGGCCGATGCAGTGTCAGAAGCGCATAGCGTGCCACGCCATTATTCAGTTTATGGGGCGCATGATTCCTGCGCAGGCTCAGCGTGTCCAGGATCGGCGAGCATTCCGCCTGGTGCCTGAAGGCTAGCAGCGAATCGATCATCGTGTTGCCCACAAAATGTACTCGCTCATCTGGCACGCCTTCGCGGCTCAGATTGTGCAGGCCACTCTCTTCTGTCACGAACAGCAGATCTGCAAGATGGTCGGTCAGGATGCGATTCACTTCTTCCGGCATGTCGCGGTCGAAGGAGCGCAGCCCCGACTCCACATGCGCAATCAGCGGCCGCGCGCCTTCGGTACCATAGGAGATCTTCGATGCCACCAGCGCACACGCCAGCGTGGAATTCACGTCGCCCACCACCACCAACAGATCCGGACGTTCGCGCAGCAGCACCTCTTCAAATCGCTTCATTATTTCGGCAGTCTGAGCCGCATGCGAGCCTGATCCTGCCCCCAGATGGACGTCCGGTCTCGGAATGTTCAGGTCCGCGAAAAAGCGATCCGACATCGCCTCGTCGTAATGCTGGCCGGTGTGCACCAGCAGGCTCTCGAGGCTCATTGCCTCTTTTCCCTGATGAGCGCTCGTCAGACGGTCGTTATGCCGGCGAATCGCCGCCAGAATCGGCGCGGCCTTCATAAAGTTCGGCCGCGCCCCTACTACCGTCATGACACGCGCTTTCGCGACGGGCATGGTTTCGGACATCACCGCAGCCGGAGCCGCAGCACTCATTTCATTTTCCCGCAAAGGCATAGAGCAACCAACCAAGTTCGTAGGGACGGCATTCATAACGCACCTTCAGCCGGGCATTGGCTGCGCCGTTGCGCAACCGCAGGAAGCGCATCGCCGCATCGGAATATTTGTCCATCGAGGGAAGATAAATGCAGCGCCAGATGAGTTCAGCCTCAGCCTGTGTGAAATCGCGGTGCAACTCATTGCCGCCGCTGATCCAGGCCAATCCCTTGTAAATGGCGTCACTGAAATCGCGGCCGCAGGCCTCTCCGGCAGCAAACAGCATCATTGGCGCCATGGCGTGCTGGTGGACCGAGTAGACGGGATAGCGGCTGACCACCCTCCCTGTCGTCGCGTCGTAATGCCAGGACCATTCGCCCAGACTGCCCTGCAGTTCGCACATCGTGGTTGCGGTGCGCAGCGCCATCGCCCCTGCCTCATCGTCATCGTGGGCCTGCGCCAACCGAGCCATAGCAATCGTGGGATACACCTGGTCGGCGAAGCTTCCGATCCTGCGGCGAAGATATCCGGCCGGGGACTTGCTCCGGCTGCGGTGTCCATAAACACCGGCCTCTCCGCAGTTCCGCTTCAGGATCTCCTTCGCAGCGCTGGTTTGCTCGGCGAGCCCGGGCAAAGCGCTACAGCCTGCCTGCAGACAGCTGACCAGCCCGGTCAGATACCACGCGATTTCCATTGTGCTGCCCAACTGCCCGTCCGCGAAGCGTGTGAGCGCTTCCTGTGCATGCAGCTCTTCGTAGATTCTCTGAATGCGTTCCGGCGCCAGTTCCGCACAAGTCCACAGCAGCAGTCCCAGATCGCCCGCCCCGGTCACCCACCGCAGGTCCTGCAATAAAGCCTCCAACACCGGCGTTGTCGCAACCGGAGATGACCGCTCACTTGCTTCGTAACGACGCAGGCCCAGCAGAGTCATCATCGTATACCGCGGCGACAGACCAATCCGCGCGAGGCCATCCTCGGTTTGCTGGTAGGTGTAGCAGAACATCTGCTTGTTCGGGTCTAGCATGGGTCGCAGGCCCCTTGCGGCCATATCGCAGAGTTCCGCGATGCTCCAGCCGCCCAGGTCCCACTCATTTTGTTGAGCCACTGTACTCTGATGCATGACTCAGCCTCGACTCTCCAGAACCGCGCAAATGTGACCGACCACCGCCTGCAGAGTGGCTTCCTGTTCCGGAAGAAAGCTGGATCTCCGTTCGCGGCGAACCAGCTTCAGTTTCTGTTGCACGTCCTGCTCGCTTTCCAAAAGAGTCAGCTTGCCGGTCTTCGCCAGATGTCTATCCACGGCGCCGAGCTTCCCGCGGAATAGGCTGTAGACCGGAATTCCCAGCGCGGCTGCTTCGCGATTCATGGTGCCGCCCCCGCTGATGACCAGGTCCGAGTACCAGATCAGATCGAGCCCATCCACCGCATGCTGCGGAACGACAACTTTTCCAGAGGCGAAGAGCTCCGGCTTGGCGTTTCGCAACTCCGACTCCTGCTTCGGAGTGCGAGGTAACAAAACCGCCTTCGCTTCGGGGCGCCCGCCGAGAAGATCGAATACAGCCATGAGTAGCTTTTCGCTTTCGGGATTGTGGTAATGCGCCTCAGTGGCCGGTGGACGAATCACCACGATCAGCTCTTCCGAGGTGAGTCTAAGAGACTCTTTAAGCGACGGATCCGGCAAGAAGGACGGAACGTACACGTCTTCCTTGATCCCCGGGTAGTGCAGCACGTGATCAGGCTGGAAGCCATTACAGACAAAAGCGTCCGAGGGAATGACTTCCGGAGTCATCATCCATTTGTTTCGCGCGGATCCAAGCCACTTTGCAAGCCGAAGATCAGCAAATTCATAATCAGCGATCGTGATATTGCGGATTCCTAACAACGCAGATAGTGCGATCAGTGATCGCGAACCGTGCGAAACACTTATCTCAGGCCTTCTGCGCAGGATGCAGGGCGCCAGCTGCAGCATTCGAACCCCCAGTCCTGCCAGCTTGGCGACGCGGCGCTTTCCGTAATGACGGCCAACTTTCCGGTACTTCAGCCCAGCCATGTTAGCCAACTCACATACCTGGAAGCAGTCTCTTGCCGTAAGCACCACATCACAGCCTCGTCGCTCAAGCTCACGGATAATCGGAAGGAAGAACGGTACGTGTGGAGAGTTGTCGAGGTCAATCCACACCTTGCGGCCCCTCAACCTGGAATTCATGGGAGCAGGCATGGCCGTATCCTTGGAATCGGAGACAACTTTGCGAGCTTCCAGATCTGGCATCGGCTTGGGGAATGCTTTCACGTTGCCGTTGACTTCGACGCTGCGAGCCTGATTCACGCCGTGATCTCCGCCAGCGTCGTGGCAGCTACTTTTTCGGCCGGACGCTTGGCTGTACTGAAATCGGTAAATGCCCCGATTTCCTCGACCACCTTTTCCTGCTGCTGCTGCGTCAGTTGCGGGTACATCGGCAGAGAGACAATCTCATCTGCAACACGGCTGGCTGCCGGCAGATCGGAGGTGCGATAGTTCAGCCACGCATAGGCCTTCTGCATGTGCAGGGGAACGGGATAATGGATTCCCGTGCCGATGCCGGCGGCCTTCAGATGGCTGATGAGCCCCTCGCGATCGGCGGTGCGGATCACGTAGAGGTGATACACAGCGCGCGACCAGGACGGCTCATAGGGGCAGATGACAGCATCATGGTTTGCGAGGAGCCGGTTGTATTCGGCGGCGCGCTCTCGTCGTTGCGCATTCCACTTGGGCAGATGCTCCAGCTTGGTACGCAGGAAGCCGGCCTGAATGGCATCGAGACGTCCGTTGTAACCCTCGACATCGTGGTAATACTTGTGCGTCTGACCATGATCGCGCAGCATGCGGATTGTGGCAGCGATCTCGCTGTCATTCGTGATTGCGGCTCCAGCTTCACCGCACGCTCCTAAATTCTTGCCGGGGTAAAAGCTGAAAGCGGCCGCGCGTCCCATCGTGCCTGCCTTCACCCAGCGGTTTAGCTTGGCGGAAAAGTACTCGGCGCCGTGCGCCTGGCAAGCGTCCTCCACTACGATCAGACCGTACTGGCTAGCCAGGGCCAGGATGCCGTCCATGTCGGCCATCTGGCCATAGAGATGGACGGGCACAACTGCAGTCACCGGACGATTGCTCCGATGGCTGATCAGCCGTCCTAATTTGTCTCTGCTGCAATGCTTCTCCAAGTATCCCTGCAGCTTTTCTACCGAGAGGTTGTAAGTCTTTTCGTCAATGTCGATGAACTCCGGCAGCGCTCCGCACTGGGAGATCGCTTCGGTCGTGGCGATGAACGTGTGTGGAACTGTCAGGACTGCGTCTCCGTGACGGATGCCGCACGCCATCAATGCGAAGCGCAGCGCGTCGGTCCCGCTGCTTGCGGCGATCGCATGCTCAGCGGCGCAGAAGTTCGCAAACGCATTTTCGAATTCTTCGACCATCGGGCCCCCGATGAAGCTCGCTGTGCGCAGAGCTCGGCGAAAGATCCCGACCAATTCCTCTTCGAGTTGGACGTGCGGCGTGATCAGATCGAGGAACGGAATTCCTTCATGAGCAGACATTAGATCGCTCCTTGTGTGGCTCGAGGTAGCGCAGAACCTTGGCTGGATTGCCAGCGACGATCGCGTGTGGCGGAACGCTCCTGGTAACAACGCTGCCGGCGCCAACGATGGCATCTTCGCCGATTGTCAAATTGCATAGAATAGTTGCGCCCGACCCGACCGAAGCTCCCTTGCGAACCACGGTCGGTTCGATTTTCCAGTCAGCTTCTGTCTGCAATGTGCCGTCGGCTGTGGTGGCGCGAGGATAGATATCGTTCGTAAATGTGACTCCGTGGCCAATGAAAACATTGTCCTCGATTACCACGCCCTCACAAATAAACGTGTGGCTCGAGATTTTGCAGCGTCGGCCGACCCGCGCATTTTTTTGAATCTCTACGAATGCGCCAACCTTTGATTCATCTCCGATTTCACAGCCATATAGGTTTATAAACCGCGAGAGTTTTACGTCAACGCCCAGCTGAACATCATCTGCGATGGAGTTCCACGAATTCGTGTTCACAGGTAAACAAGCTCTCCCCGCTTCTTCAACGATTCGCTGGCAGCTTCCAACATTCTGACAACGCGCAGGCCGGCATGGCCGTCATTGTGCGGATCCTTCCCGCTTGAGACACAGTCCACAAAGTAGGACAGCTCTTGTCGCAATGCTTCGACTTGTTCTAATTGGGGTGCCCACATGTCGCCCGACCGATAGCTGACGAGCAGCTCATAGACACCTTCACGGCTCTTTATTTCTACACCTTTGTCGTACAATTTGACCTTTTCGTCTGCCTCGAGATCGTTCCAGACGAGCATTCGCTTTTCCCCTCCGATCAACGTGGTTCTCACTTTTACTGGAGAAAGCCAGTTGACGTTGATATGGGCGATGACACGGTCGGGGAAGTAAACCGTCATGAACGCGATATCTTCATGGCCGTTCAGATGCCGCTGCCCTGTGGCTACAACGGCCTCAGGGCGGCCAGGAAGGAGGTAGTCCATAATCGAAAGGTCATGCGGGGCAAGATCCCACAAGACATTGATGTCATGCTGAAATAGGCCAAGGTTGACGCGAGTGGAATCATAGTAAAAGAGATTTCCGAGGGTGCCATCGTCCACGAGCTGGCGTATCTTCTTTACGGCGCCGGTAAAAAGGAACGTGTGGTCGACCATGATCTTCAGGTTTTTACGGGCCGCCAACTCAATCAGCTCTTCGGCTTGCTGGGCTGTAGTCGTGATGGGCTTCTCGACAAAGACGTGCTTACCTTGTTCCAGGGCTGCCTTGGCGAGTTCATAATGCGTCCATACCGGCGTGATAACAGCGATCGCATCAATTTTCGGACACCTTATCACTTCAGAGGCATCCGAAGTGACATGAACATCCGGATAGGTCTTTTGAGCACGCAGCCGTGCGGCGGGACTCATTTCTGCAATCGCGATCAGCCGAGAAGTATCGAGGTTTGCAAGGTTGCGCGCTACATTGGGCCCCCAGTACCCGTAGCCGATTACGCCAAAGTTCATAGAGACAGTACCATCCTTTCCGACTGTCGGGGGAGAATCAGGGTTGAGTGTGAGAGCCGAAAGAGGATCTGAAACAGGTCAGTAGGCGCCTTTGACCACAGCCGCCGGCGTCCGCAGGAGAATTTTCAGATCGAGCCACGGGGACCAGCTCGTCGCGTATTGGAGGTCGAGCCGCACCATGTCATCAAAGGCGACTCGACTCCGGCCGGTCACCTGCCACAAGCCGGTAATACCGGGTTTGACCTGTAGGAGACGGCTACGATGCCAAGTCTGGTACGCGGCAACTTCGTAAGGGATTGGAGGCCGCGGGCCGACCACGGACATGTCCCCGCGGAGTACATTGAAAAGCTGTGGTAGCTCATCCAGGCTGGTCTTTCGCAGGAACTTCCCGAGGCGTGTGATCCGATTGTCGTTCGCTAGCTTGTATACGCTGTCATTAATTCCATCCACCGCCACCCGCTCAGCGTTGCCCGCGATGAGACGATTCACATACTCCCGATGCAAACTGTGGTCGTTATTTACGTACATCGATCGGAACTTAAGGAACGTAAAAGTCCGGCCATACTGCCCCACGCGCTTTTGACAAAAGAATACTGGGCCCTCCGAGGTTGCCTTTATGGCCAGCGCAATCACAACAAAAATCGGAGCGCAGGCGAGCAGCATTAGCAGGCTTACGACAATATCCATGGCTCGCTTGATTGCAACCAATCCGATTTTTCCGTTTACGGGAGTAAAGCAATCGGGATACAAAGTCGGATCGTTCGTTCCGCTTGGTCCGTTACCGGACCAGTTGTCAGGGAAAAAGTGGAAGGAGATGCTGATTTGGCTAAACTGATCCACAGTGAGCTCAGAGGTTAAGACTGTGGTCACCCTATGCAGGAGTGTGTTGAGCGTTGCGCTCTTGTCATCGGCTGAAAGCCCGGTGAAAATCGCTCCTAAAATGGTCGAATCTTGGTACCAGCCGAGTACATCGGTTGCCCGAATTTTCGGCAGTAAAGCTGAGATTACACGCTCGAGCGCAGTTCTCCCCGTCTCCGGACCAGAAGGATGGCTGGTCTCAAGGAGCATCAGAAGAAAGGGCATGTCCAAACGTTCCGAACGTTTCCGTTCAATCGCGAGCACTTTGAGAAATCCGTCTTCGGCAAGAATCTCGCGTTCTTCCGCTGAGCTCTCGGAGCCTGTACGGTTCCTAATTTTGGAGCTGGTATCCATGCCTTGGAAAGCCATCTATTTCTACTCCTCTCTTGCGAGCAACAAAGGAAAGATGACAGTAGGTCGTTTAGGAAGTATTCGATCAGAGAAGATGTAGTTTCAGGCTGTCGCTGGTGCCGATCGTCTCGTCGGCATCAGAACTGCCTGAGGGCCGCTTATAGTAGTAATAATCCTCTTCCGAGGATTGGGTGGAGGAGTTAAGAATCGTGCCAATCAGTTTGCTCCGATCGATAGCCTCTATCCCTCTTTTAAGCTCGCGCTTTGCGCTAACTCCTCGCCGGGCGACGAGAAGAAGCCCATCAGCCGGCTTTTCCCAGATGCTGGTGTCGGCCAGCGGGAGGATGGGCGGGGAATCGATGATGATCCAGTCAAACCAGTGAGACAGCTGCGCTGTCATCTCCGCTAACCGCGAGGACTGGATCAGGCCGGGTGAGTTTCCGGGTGCGAGGCCAGCAGGCAAAAACCAAATACCCGCCTCCTGCAGGTGATAAATGCTGTCCTGAAGGTTGCGATTACCGCTGAAAAATTCGCACAGGCCGGGCATTGCCTCGAGCCGAAACAATTCGCTCTGCGATGGTCGCCGGAGATCCCCCTCCAGGAGTAGAACACGCTCCTGCGGCGCCGCGGCAAGAGTGCAGGCCAGATTGGCGGCAATAAAGCTCTTGCCTTCCCCTGGACTTGTGCTGGAAACCAGGAGGCGCGAAAGTGGACGATTTTTGCGCAGGTGCCGCAGGCGAACACAAAGAAGCCGAAATGCTTCTGCTGCGGGCCGCGATTCGTCCGAAAGTGTGACCAGACTGAAATGAAAGGGCAGGGGCAAGTGCAGGGTATGAATCTCGGCCGGCAGTTGCCGCACTTGTTCCGACGCTGGACGAGAGCTATCTCCGACGGAGTTCCCAGCCGGCCGTTGCTTTGCTTCTTCCCCGGCCAACGTAGTCTCGACAGTTGCGGTAACTCGAGATTCAGAATTCCGCTGAATGAGCGCTTGGCGCTCAGCGCGTTCAAGCAACTCCGTGGCTGAAATGCGCGAAGACGACGTCAGGCCACGGCGTTCATCTTCAGCCCTTTGCAGAGCATCGAAAATATGACTCATGAATTTTTAACTTCTGCGATTAACGTGGGGAAATGCGATTAGAGCCTGCTTGGGGAAGGCTTATGAAGCCTGGAGGCCATGTCGATGAAAACCTCATCAGTTTCGAGTGCGCTTTCCGAATTCGCATCCCGGCGAGCGTTTGTAAGAACGGGATTCAAACGAAATTCCCGAGCCACATCCTCAACGATGTCCGGGGTTACCGTGGGAAGGTGCTTGGCGTAGGCGCCGATCAAAGCATTTTCGCAGAGCGCGTTGATCAGCCGGGGCAGGCCGCCCGAATAACGAAAGACTGCGGAGATGGTTTCAGCAGGGAAAATGGGTTCGCGCTCAGGATCCACACCGGCAATTTGCAGTCGCCTCGTGATATATTCCTCCGTTTCTGGAAGTCGAAGTGGTTCCAATCTCGCCCGAAGTGCGATTCTTTGCTTCAGTTGTCGCAGTCCAAAAGAATCCAGTTTGTCATCCAACTCCGGTTGCCCTACCAATACGATCTGAAGAAGCTTGTCTTCCGGAGTTTCCAGGTTGGAAAGGAGGCGAATCTCTTCCAGCAAATCGTGAGAGAGATGATGGGCTTCGTCAATAATCAAGACAGTGGTAAGTCCCTGCGATTTACGCGACAACAGGAAAGCGCCCATCTCAACCAGAAGTTCGGCTTTATTCTTGCCAGCAGAGGCAAGACCGAAATAGGTGAGCACGTAATGAAAGAATTCGCTTGGATCCAGACGGCTGTTAAATAGATAGGCAAAGGCAATATCGCCGCTATCCTTCAGCAGTTGAAGCAGGCAGCGCAGCAGTAGGGTCTTGCCCGTACCGACCTCTCCGGTAACCACCACAAAGCCTTTGTGTTCGCGGACGCCATAGTAAAGAGTAGCGAGTGCCTCATTGTGCTTTCCTGTGGAAACGAAGCATCTCGGATCGGGCGTCAGATCGAATGGGTTTCGGGTAAGGCCAAAGAACGCTTTATACATGTTGACCCGACCACGCTGGATGTCGCCACCATCCCGTTATATGCAGTTGGATCGCTGGCCGCGTGGCATAGACGTAGTTGAAAGCAGACCCCGAGGCAAGCGTTAGAACCACCAGAACCGCTACCGTCCAGCTCAGCACCGCCTTTCTCTTCTCCTTCTTCTGGTCAGCCTCAGTCCGGATTTCGGGTATTTCGCCGATGATGGCAGCTGGCAGGAACTTCTCGATGTCCTTGTCATTGTGCATCCGGTCGTCGAGGAACTCGAGACCCCCAGCGACAACTACGCCGAGGGCCAGGCCTACACCAAGACCGGCGAGACAGAATTTGATGCGATTGGGAAAAGCCGGCATGATTGGCAAGCTCGGAGGGTCGAGCACGCTGAATCGCTCTCCCTCCTGCATCTGCTCCATGCTCGTGGCCATGGCCGAATCGCTCTCTTTTTTCAGCAGATCATTGTAGTTGGTCTGGGACTGCTCGTAACCGCGTGTCAGGTCTGCCAGCTGCGCTTCGCTTGCCGGTTCCGCGTTCAGCCGCGCCTGGTAAGTGTTGATGCGGCCTTGCAGCTCCGCTATGGCATGCTCGCGGTTGGATATTTCCGTCTGGGTTGCCTGCAACTGCCCCTGAAGTTGCAGGACTGTAGTGCTCGTCGTTGAATCCATGGTCGTAGCTGCGGCGTCACCCTCCGGATGCTGGGCGGCAGCTTTTGCTTGAGCTTCCAGCTTTGCGGCGAGCTGACTCCGTTCCTTCGCCGCCGTGGCAATTTCAGCCTCAAGATTCTGAACGGCCGGGTACTGCTCTGTGTAACGAGTGCGGAGATCTGTAAGTTGTTCCTTCATTTTTTCAAGTTGTGCATCAATAGATGACAAGCTTACTGGTTCTACGCTGGCGTTCGCTGCCGCTCCGTTCGAGCCCTGCACAGAAATACTCAGCGAACGATATTGTTCGATCAGGGACTGGAGGTAAGCACGTTGCTGGCGTGCAGTGTTGAGCGCATCCGACTCCGTCTGCAGCTGCGTTTGCAGGCCGCTGAGGATCTGGATATTACTCGCCTCCTGGGAAGGCAAATCGCCCTCGTGGGCAGCCTGAAACTCCTTCACCTTTGCTTCCTGCTCGGCCAGACTGGTCCGCGCATCAGCGAGCTGTTTTTGAAGGAACTCTGTCGTGTTCTCAGATTCCCGCTGGAGCGTTGCCTGGTTCTCGTTGATAAACAGACCGGTTAATTCGCTGGTGACTGACTGCGCGAGGTGTGGAGACGGCGCCGAATACGACACAGTAAAGCCGTTGACCACTCCGGTCTCAGTGTCCCGCAGAAAATCGACGTGGGTGTCGCTGCGCATCTGTTCAACGATATCGTCCGGAGTAAGTTTTCGCTCCGAGTTCGCGTACAGATGGAGCCGGCTTGCGATCAGAAGAAGCCGTGTCCTGCTCAGGATCTGTTCCTTCAGGCTCGCCAGGCGATCCTCTACGTTGTCACTGATGTTCGGTACCACGTAGTCCTTGGGCACCGCCGGCTGCTGCACGAGAATGGTCGTGGTCGATTTGTAACTCACCGGCAAGACCCAGCTGGCTGCCCAAACGAGGAACCAGCCGAGCAGCAGAGGAATAAGAAACTGCATGTGCCTTCTGCGCACCAGATCGAAAACTCGTTCAATTTCGAACTGCTTGGACTGTTCTTGTTCGAGGATCTCTTCTGACATTTCGCTCACCGTCCCAGCGGTCTCGAGAAGTAATAGGTAATCGACGCCGATGCGTTCGAACTGTCAGGGTCGAGCGATATTGTGGCAATCTCGGGATAACTCTCGTGAAGCCTCAGATACTGAATCGTGAAGCTGAGATTCTGACCCACTCGGTACCTGACAGAGGCTGCGCCGGATAGCGTGTGTCCGCCTTCAACCGAGCCAGCCGATGACCGTGCCAGAGTCGCGAAATCGGAGTAGACCCCGTCAACGCTCGTCGTCCAGTTCCGAAAAATCTGCCATCGCCCCGAAAGAGTGGCCGAAGTAGTGCTGTAGACTCCAATGATGCCTTCACCCTCGGTGACTAGATGGCTGCAACTCGCGGCGAAGCTTGTGTGAAGACCCTGCCAGCCAAGGCTTCCAAACGCTGAGGGCGCCCATCCTTCAGCCGGTGCGGTCGTCGACTGCGTCAGTTTGTAGCGCTGAGAACCACCTCCGAGCGAGAGAGACAGCGTTGGCTTCGGGTAGACCGTGTAAAAACCAAGTATGCCATTCGCGCCGAGGTCCGCGTTCGCAACGCCGCTTGCGACCACAGGCGTGGCGACGATATCAGAATATTGAAAACTCGCTCCGATGTATTGTCTGCCCGTAAGGCGATGCATATAAAATGCCGACGCGCCGCGCGAATTCGAGTTGTACAAGCCGCTCGCCCCGGGTGACGACTGCGAGTAATTAAGCAACGACGTATCCCCGCCACCTCCGACCATGTCGTTCAACGAAAGCTGCCAGCCCACCTGTGCATAGGCGTTGTTTGAGATCTGCGGCGCGAACGGGACAACGATTCCTGGCGTGACGGAAGGCAGGCCCCCCGAAACCAAACCGGAAGACAGTGGTTGGCTCCAGGTATCTGAAGTCTTGGCGACAGAATCGCCGGCCAGGAGATTCACGTGTGGACTGAGCCGGTACTTGAAGGTCGCAACACCGCTGTGGTTCGTGGTGTTCAGTGTGTTATTGGGTTGGTAGAAGATAAAAGACGGAGAATACGTGAATGCCTCATGGCTGCGATCTGTCGAGTGATCCGCGCTGATTGTTGGCGCTACAACGTATAGCTCGTCGTTGATGGTGCTGTTGCCGGAGCCAGGATAGAGATTAGTGACATAGCCACCGTTAAATGTCAGGCCGCCACTCAGGTAATTGGACCTCTCTTCGGCGCTGACGGCTGTCGGAAATCCCACTGCGCTAATCGGCGGCGGCATCAGCATCTGAGTTGAGCCCGCATTGGTTGCGGTTGCGCTCGCATCGTTCGCCTGCGGCCAAACCAGAGCGGGAGCGAAAAGCAACGCGGAGAATAGGAAAATCCGTGTTGTCATACAGCGTCCTTCAGGGGACGACCACGGTGTCGTGTGGTTCGAGAACAATATTCGTTTCCGGGTGTTTTCCCTTGATAACCACTTTGTAATTGAACGGAATGCGGCTTTCACCGCCTGTGGGGTTCTTCCGCAGGATGTAGATGTCCTTTTCCTTCGCAAAGTCCTGGAATCCACCGGCTTCGGCAATCGCATCGAGCACGGTGGTCGTTGTCGTGAGCGGATAAGATCCAGGTTTAGCGACGCGACCGAGAATATTGAATTTTCGGCTGTTCATCTGCAAAACCATCACCGTGACATCCGGGTGCGTGATGAATGCCTTTAGCTTGGAGGCAATTGCCTCTTGCAGTTGCGAGGGAGTTTCATCGGCCGCCTGGATTTCGCCGATCAGGGGGAAAGTGATCTTTCCATCAGGTCGTACCGGCAGCGACTGCTTCAGGTCAGGCTCGTTCCATACAGTAATTTCGAGCACGTCATTTTCGCCGATCAGATAATCGATCTGAGGCACTGCTCGCCCCGTCGTTTCGGCCGAATGGGGAAGAGAAGCAGCCGCCGAAGCATGGGTTTCGTAATGCATGTGAAGAAGCATGGGAGCGCTCATCATTGGACTGGGGACGAGGTAGATCAAGAACCATGCAAGAGCGGAACGGGTTAGCCTGAAAGTCATGACTGCTCCTGCTGCGCACCAGGCAGACTCATTAGCCCAGAGCCACAGCGGAATTGGCTCCTCTGGAAACTGCGGGAGCAAATTGTGGTGGCAGTGACGAGACTCCGGCCGGCACCCTCAAGGGTTCTATATCCGCGGCATCAACTTCCACGGCTACGGATTGCGCGAGCATTTCAACCGAGAGTACGAGGCGAAAAATATTCTTCTTCCTGACCAATATCCCTTCAACCCCCTGGAGAGAGCCGCGCGTAACGCGAACTCGATCACCGCATCTTAGGAAAGGATGAGGTTCGACGCGAAAATGTCCTTCCACGGTTCTCCGAAGGGCCTGAATCTCCGTCTCGGGGATTGCAGCGAAAGTTTCACCGTGAGCGAGAATCATATGGATGCCCGGTGTCGTAACGATTTGCAGCCGGCGACCGAGAGACCCGCGCACGAACACATAGCAGGGGAACAACGGGAGAGAAAGAATCTTGCGCCTGTCGTTCCACCGTCGGATCGACTGGTACGTCGGAAGGAAGACTTCAAAACCCTTGGCGGAGAGCGTGTCAGCAACCGACTTTTCGTGCTGGTGGCGGGTGTAGATCGCCCACCAGGGACGAAACTCGGCATTATCTCGAGGAGTTGGATCTGAAAGTTGCATTTCTCTTGCCTTAACTGTCTCTGCGTTCCGATTCTCGATCATGGGCATAGCTTCGCCCTGTGAGCCACATTGCCCACTCTTTACATGGCCTTAACGCAATTACCAGTTGCAACCCCTTGACGGGATCGAAGTCATCGGGCAGCTCACGGGTCAGCTTCCGGTGAGTTTATCTAGAGGCAGTGCTCGGCGACGGAAAATCGCGATTGCTGCAGAGAGATAAACTCCCGTTCCGCCCTTCAATTCATTTCCTGCCAGACTGGCGCAGGAAACGAGAGCTTACAAATTTTGCGGCTACTTTGACTTCGCCCCCAGATCCCTCGGTGGGAAAACACCGAACGATCACCCCACGGTAAAGAAGTTCAGCGGCACTTTCGCCTTGTAACTCTATGGGTAAAACAAATCTCATCTCAATCGACGTGTTGACCTCCAACGCTTTCTGCGCGACCAGAAGAACGCCGGAAACGCTGATGTTTACTATCGTGCCTTCGCGCCAAACATTTTCCCCCCCCACACGATAGCGAATTGAGGTTCCGAGTCCGTAACGACGTGCCCTCGGAATTTGTTGCAGTCCCCCGCTTGTGACCAAAGCCGTGTCCATCCTCTCACCTGGAGACCATTCAGCTCGTGTCAACTCGTGGTTTCCTGTTTCCCAAAAGAGTAAGTGGGAACAGATGTTGGTTCAATGGGTCGGCAGTACTATCGCTATAGAACTACGTAGTTCTAATCGGACGCAACGTTGTATGGGCTAGAATTTCAATGGTTCAGTAATAACCAAGGTTCAGTAATAACCAAATAGATAGTATGTGGGGAAAGGAAATTCGCCTTGATCGGGTGCAGACCGGCGTCAGTTGGCCGACTCTGTCAATTTGTGAGTAACGGCAAAAAGTGCAAGTTCAATCCGATTAGAGACCCCTATTTTGTCAAACATATTACTCATGTGATGTTTTACGGTTTGTTCGGCGATCGAGCATCGCTGTGCAATTTCGGGATTGGAGTAGCCCGCAACCACCAGAGCCACGATCTGGAGTTCACGGGCAGTAAGACCAAAATTCCTGGAACGGGAGCCCCCATCGGAAGGTGAGACACTGCGAAGGGCTTTCACCAGGTCCGAGACGCTTTGCCGGTCAATCCAGTATTGACCCGCCATTACACAACGAATGCTATCGAAAAGCCTAAGGGAGGTGGATTCTTTCAGAATCACACCAGAAGCGCCAAGCTTTAGGGCCTGTATAATTTGTGACTTGTCGATAGAAGCTGTCAGCAATAGAGTGCGGCTCTGCACTTCTGCGGCCGCGAGTTCGCGCAGAACATCCATTCCGTCCCGACGAGGCATGGCCAGATCCAGAAGAATAAGGTCAGGATGATGCTGTCGGGCCATAGCGAACAGCATTTCGCCATCTGAGGCCTCGCCAACCACCTCGAAACCTGCTTCTGACTCAATCAGCTTCCGTAGCCCCTCCCGAAGGATCGCATGATCATCCGCTATGAGAATCCGGACGGTAGAACGAGAATTCTTGTCCGTGGATGTCATGAACAGTCTCCGTTCTAAGGAAGGCAGACACCCCTTACGACCCAATTCTGGGTCGTGTGCCGATTAGGGTTTAATGCCAGCAAGTATATGCCCCTTACATGTGCCTCACAATGCTACTCAAGTGTCAAAGCATCGGCGGCAGTGCCGGTAAATCTGGTGAGTTCCTGCACTCCGTGCTTGTTACAGCAATTCCGGAGGTCCAATCGCTTATCCATCATCGGGATTCGGTCTGTCAGGGAGAGGCGACGCTGTAGATTCTGACGGCAGATTGTCCTGTAATGTACTGAATTAAATCAATTTAGTGTCATGGTTGGCCGGGAGTAGCCTGGCGCGGAAGAAATATGGACTTTTGCTGATTTGGGCTCTTGGATGTCTGAAGCTGGCCCACTGGACGTAAAGCCGGGAAATCTGCATTTGGGATCAACCCGCCGCCCGAAGTGCACAAAACTTTCACTTGACGAGCCCAGCACGCTTTGCTAGTTTGACTGCAGTTTACCTTATTTGCACCGTGCTGGTGTTTGAGCACATCGTCCGGCCCGGAATATTGAATTAGACGATTGGCTTTGCTGCAGCTTTTTCGCGTGTTGTGTAGCGCTGGTGAGCGCTTTGTTGGCTTGGGGTCTATTCGCTGCAGACTTTCCCTTAGTTTTCACGAGACATTCGAGTTTGAGCGCATCATGTGGTTCGAATATAGCGCTTAGAACATCGGGTGTGTTGCTGTTTATTTCATTTCAAGCATAGCGCTGGCGTTAGGGCCAAAAGGGGAGCCGAAATACCCTCGCAATTGCTGGCAGGTGTCGGGCTGGCAAATGTCACAGGGTTTTTCAGTACTTCGCGATCAGAAGAGCGGGCTTTGGTTCGAAACGCTCGGTTCGCTTACAGCGCCGTGTTTTATCGGGAGAACCGATTATGAGCCTTGGAGTTTCTGTACCGGCACCCGCCGGATCTGTGTTTTCAACCTTTGGCAAGAGAGTCTCCCGTAGGGGATTCTTGTCAGTCTTTCGCCTGCTAATCGCGTTGATATTGCTGGCCTCGTTCCCTCTGATCCGCACCTTGGCTGGCCTGCATAAGTCCGCATTACTCCTGGTCCTTTCTGGTTATGCTCTGTCGAGCCTCGTTCTGTTTTTGAGGCCGCCGTCGGCGTCGGGCACTGGTGTGTTGCCCACGATTGTCATTCATTTATCAGATGTGGCTTGGCCTTGCATTCTCTGTCTGTTTACTGGCGGTGTCTCAAGCCCATTCCTCCTTCTGCTGCTTTTTTCGCTCCTGGCTGTGACCTACCACCGGACAGTACCAGTACCCCAAGCCCTGCTTTTTCCGTTGCTGGGGATTCTGATTGTGGTAGGCGAATCGGTGCTTGGGGTTTTGCCCTCGATCCCTTCGCTACGTTCACTCGAAGATTGGTCGCACTTGGCCGTATTTGCCCCGGCTGCCATCCTGCTGGTTCTGTGGGCATTTGTGATGAAAACTGGGATATGGACCGACCGGGAACAGAAGGCCTATGCCGTTCAGAGCGTCCTCCAGTGCCTGCGCTCAGACGCAGATATTCAGACAAACCTTCGGGAGATATTGCCCCAGCTCGCGGAAATTTTCGGAGCGAAGAGAGTGGTTCTGGTTCTGAGGAACTCCTCCGAGTCACGCGTTTTCGAGTGGGGTGCCGGAGCGAGCCATCAAGGACCCTTGTATCGCAATCTGCCCCAGTCACAGGAGGCCCGCTATTTCTGGCCAATGTCGCTGGCGTGCTGGTCCCTTGCGTGTACACGCATTGGCGGCAAGATGGATTGCTTCGCATTGGATCGAACAGGCAGCCGCATTTCCGCTGATCTTGAGGCATTTCCTGCTGCCTTTACCTGGGACGAACCTTTCCGTCAGCTCCTGACAAGTACCCTGCAATTCGGAGGCCAGTGGTCGGGCCACATCTTTGTTGTTGATCCCGCCTGTGTAGGCGGGCCGGAATCATCTCTTGGTTTGCTGCATCGGTTGGCAGGCGAAGTCGGACGAGCAGTCCATCACTTCTACGTTTGGCAGCACACCAGTGCGCGGATCCGAAGTATTGAAAGGCGTCGTCTCGCGCGCGACCTGCATGACGGCGTGATACAGTCGCTGATCGCTGCGGAGATCCAGTTGGATGTACTCCGGCGCAGAAGTCAAGCTGTGCAGCCGGTGGAAAGCATTTCGGAAACGATGCTGGCTGCTCAGAACGTGCTGCGTGAGGAGGCTCGAAAGCTCCGCGAGGAGATGGAACGGCTGCGTGCGAGGGAGCGCTCTCATCAGGCACGGCCCCGCGTTACAGACCTGCTTGAAGTATTTCGTCGCGAATCCGGTATTGTGACGAGATTCATCTGCAATGTGGACGAAGACGCCATTCCGGAAAAGATCAGCGAAGATTTGATTCGAGTGGTGCAAGAAGCACTGAGCAATGTCAGAAGGCACAGTGGTGCGAGTACCGTGGAGGTTCGTCTGACCGCGAGGCAAGATGTGTGGGAAGTTGTCATACAGGATGATGGCCGCGGCTTTGATTTCTCCGGCTGCCTCTCGCTGGCTCAACTCGAAGCAGTCCGTAAAGGACCTCGATCGATTCGAGAACGAGTCCAGTCCGCCAATGGCGATCTGGTTGTTGAGTCCCACCCTGACCGCGGTGCGAGCCTAAAAGTCAGGTTAGCTTCCAATTTCTGACCAAAAACACCGGCGGCGCCGTCTGAGTACCTTTTGAAGTATCGTCCAGGAATGGAAATACACCGCGCGGTTGTCCGGCAAAGCCACCTGGGTCGAGCCATGGTCGAGCAGGAAGGTGTGTTTCAAGTTTGGCTCAGGTATCTACTCCCTTTAAGCACGCTGCGTGCATGTCTTCATCGGGCTGACCGGTCCAACAGGAGGCG
>JASIJW010000736.1:0-7742 GCA_030050035.1 Acidobacteriaceae bacterium
CGGCCAGGTGCTGTTGAAGCCGGCGCCCGAAGGCACGGGCGTGATCGCCGGCGGTGCGGTGCGCGCGGTAATGACCTCGGCGGGCGTGCAGAACGTGCTCACCAAGAGCCTCGGTTCGCCTAATCCGCATAACGTGATCAAGGCGACGTTCGACGCGCTGATCCAGCTCCGCGACAGGGCCGAAGTGGCCTCGACCCGCGGCAAGCAGGTGGAGGAACTCTAATGGCGGCCCCGAAAAAGACCACCCCGGGTAAGATTTGCATTCAGTATTACCGTTCGGCGATCGCCACGCCCACCAAGCACAAGCTGGTGGTCAAGGGCCTCGGGTTCACCCGGCTCAACCAGATCGTCGAGCGCGAGGACACCGAATCGGTGCGCGGCATGGTGAAGACGATCCCGCACCTGGTGCGGATTGTCGAGAGATAGGTTTCAGGTTTCGGCGGTGGGCAGTTTCCTGGCGAAGACCGATTTCTGATCACTGATCACTGACTATCACTGATCACTGACTATTGATCACTACTACTGGCACCTGAAACCTGTAAAAGCGCGAGTCGGTCATTCCGCCGGCGTTATAGCGAGGAGAACATGGCAAAGAATCTTTCCAATTTGCGGGCGCCGAAGAAGGCGAACACCCCGCGCAAGCGCGTGGGCCGTGGTATGGGCTCGGGCATGGGCAAGACCTCAACCCGCGGCCACAAGGGCCAGGGTTCGCGTTCGGGCTCGAGCCTGATGCGCGGCTTTGAGGGCGGCCAGATGCCGCTGCACCGCCGCCTGCCCAAGCGTGGCTTCACGAACATTTTCCGTACCGAGTACACAATCGTGAATCTCGACCGGATCGCGGAGCTGATCTCGGCTTTGGGGGTCAAAGAGATTGCGCTCGAGGATTACACCAAGCTGGGTCTGGCTTCGAGCAAGAAGGCGCTGATCAAGATCCTTGGCTCTGGCGATGTGAAGAGCGCGGTGACCGTGCATGCGCACAAGTTTTCAAAGTCGGCGGCCGCGAAGATTGAGAAGGCCGGCGGCAAGGCCGTGGTGCTGGGCGGCGCGGCAGCGTAAGAGCAGTTTTCAGGGGTCAGGTTTCAGGGTTCAGTTGCCGGGTTGTTCGCCGGATATTTGACTGGTCCCTGAAACCTGACCCCTGATCCCTTCGGTATAACGGCGTGCCGAGCCAGCCTTTCCCGGCTTCTGCAGCCCGAAATCGACAGAAACTGACTGAGAGAAACTACCGTAAGATATAGGGAAAGGCCATCCGATAAAACGGCGCTTAGGCGCCTGAAACAGGTTTCGATCTATGCTGGAGAAGTTTTTCAATATCTTTCGGATTCCGGACCTGCGCAAGCGGGTTCTGTTCACGCTGGGCATTCTGGCCGTCTACCGGCTGGGTGCATTCATTCCTACGCCCGGCGTCAACACCAAGCAGCTCGAACTGCTGTTCAACACCCAGAGCGGCTCGGCTCTGGGGCTGATGGACCTGTTCGGCGGCGGCAACCTGCGGCGCATGACGATCTTCGCCCTGGGCATCATGCCGTACATCACTGCGTCGATTATTTTTCAGTTGCTTACGGTGGTCTATGAGCCCCTGGCCCGCATCGAAAAGGAAGGCGAGCTGGGCCGGCGCAAGATTACGCAATGGACACGCTACCTGACCGTGATCCTGGGCGTGCTGCAATCGCTCGGCATTGCCGCCATTCTGACCAAGCAGGGGCTGGTGTTGAGTCCGGGCATCGGGTTCATCACGATGACCGTCATCACGCTGACAGCGGGCACCACGTTCATCATGTGGCTGGGCGAGCAGATTACCGACCGTGGCATCGGCAACGGCATGAGCCTGCTGATTTTTGCGGGCATCGTGGCCGGCCTGCCCAAGGGCGCGGGCGACCTCATCAACAAGATCCAGACCAGCGCCTGGGGACCCATGACCATGCTGGTCACGATTCTGTTGCTGGTGGGCATGCTCGCGGTTGTCGCCTTCATCGTATGGGTGGAGCGGGCGGAGCGGCGCATTCCCATCCAGAGTGCGCGGCGCATCGTGGGCCGGCGGCTGATGGGCGGCCAGTCCAGCCACCTGCCGCTCAAGGTGAACTCGGGCGGCGTCATGCCCATCATCTTTGCCAGCTCGATCCTGTCGGCGCCGCTACTGTTCGGCTCCGTCGACTGGGTGCAGAACAGCCGGTTTCTGCAGCCCATCATGGCGGCGCTCCAGCCCGGCTATCCGTGGTACGAGTTTCTGAACGTTCTGGGCATCATTTTCTTCGCGTACTTCTACGTGTCGATCGTGATGAAACCGGACGATATTGCCGACAACTTCCGCAAGTCGGGGTCGTTTATTCCCGGCATCCGGCCCGGCAAGCGCACCTCGGACTTTATCAACGACATTCTCACCCGCATTACGCTGGTGGGCGCGCTTTACCTCATCGTTGTGCAGATGGTGCCAACGTTCCTGATCTCGGGCATCCGCTTCGACAAGATCTGGCTTATCGGCCGGGCCTTTGAGAACCTGCCGAACTGGATGATCCACGGCATGAACGTCAACTTCTATTTTGGCGGCACTTCGCTGCTGATCGTGGTTGGTGTGGCAATGGACACAATCAACCAGGTTGAGTCGCAGTTGATCATGCGCCACTACGATGGCTTTTCTCCGCGCTCCGGCCGCATACGCGGAAGGAAAACCTGGTAATGTCGTTGATTGCAAGTTCAGTGGAACCCGGCCGGGCAGCGAAAAAAAAGATCGCGCCCGGCCCGATTCTTTTATTGGGTGCTCCGGGCGTAGGCAAGGGCACCCAGGCAAAGGAACTGGTTCGGATCTGGAGCATTCCGCAGATCTCCACCGGAGACATTCTGCGCGCCAATGTGGACCAGGGGACGCCGCTGGGCTTGATTGCCAAAGGAATCATAGACCGGGGCGAACTGGTTCCGGACGCCATGGTCAACGATATGGTCGCCAACCGGCTGATGGAGCCGGACACGGCGCGCGGCTACATCCTGGACGGATTCCCGAGGACGCTGGGACAGGCAAACTGGCTGGATGCCCGGCTGGCAGGGGCCCCCGGCGACGGGTCTTCATTACCCGGGTCGGCCGCCCCCCAGTCCCAATCGCTGCCCGTGATTGCGATCATGATCCGGGTGAACTATAATCAATTATTGCGCCGGATTACAGGGCGCAGGATTTGCCCTGCCTGTCAGACGATCTACAACATCTACGTGAATCCTCCTGAAAGAGAAGGACTTTGCGCAATAGATGGTACGGCACTGATCCAGCGAGCCGACGACACGGAGGAGATCTTCGAGGAGCGCATGCGCGCCTATGAGGCTCTCACCGCGCCCGTGATCGAGCATTACCGGGCTCAGGGAAGATTTGCGGAAGTGGATGGAGACCGGCCGATCGACGTGATCGCGGCCGGTATTGTGGCCACTGTGGAGCGGTTGCGCGGGGCGTAAAGGCAGTTGCAAGGAAAGCTGAATTTTCGTGGCCGTTGTTCTAAAGTCGTCGAAGGAGATCGAGAAGATGCGCCGCGCGGGTCGCGTGGTGCGCGAGGTGCTGGAACTGGTGCGCAGCCAGGTGAAGCCGGGCGCCACGACCTTCGATCTCGAAAAGGCGGCCGAGGCGCGGCTGAAGGAACTGGGCGTAAAGGCCGCGTTTAAGGGTTACCATGGGTTTCCGTGCGTGCTCTGCACTTCGGTCAACAGCGAGGTGGTGCACGGCATCCCTTCGCCCCGCCGGGTGCTGAAGCAGGGCGATATCGTCTCGGTGGATTTCGGCGTGGTCGTGGACGGCTACTACGGCGACGCGGCCATCACGGTGCCTGTGGGGGAGATCAACGATACCGCGGCGCGGCTGCTGCGTGTGACCGAGGAATCGCTGCAGGCGGGCATTGCGGCCGTCAAGCCCGGGGCTACGCTGGGCGATGTGGGCGCAGCGGTGCAGGGCGTGGTGGAGCGCGAGGGATTTTCCGTGGTTCGGGACTTTGTGGGCCACGGCATCGGATCGCAGATGCACGAAGACCCGCAGGTGCCGAACTTCGGCCAGGCGGGCCAGGGCATGAAGCTGAAGCCAGGAATGGTATTGGCCATCGAACCGATGGTGAACGCCGGCAAGCCGGACGTGATGGTGCTCGAGGACGGCTGGACGGCGGTGGCCAAGGACGGAAGCATGAGCGCGCACTTCGAGCACACGGTTGCCGTGACTGCTGAAGGCGCAAGAATCCTGACTGAGTAGAGCACTCAGTCCAAAAAGTCGGAGCGCGGAGCGCCGGCGGAAATGGACACAGTTTGTCGAAAGAAGATGCGATTGAGGTAATGGCAACGGTGATCGAAACGTTGCCCAATGCCATGTTCAAGGTCAAGCTCGAGAACAACCACGAGGTCCTTACCCACGTTTCGGGCCGGATGCGCAAGAACTTTATCCGCATCCTTCCCGGGGACCGCGTGGCCGTGGAACTGAGCCCATACGACCTGAATCGCGGACGGATTGTGTACAGATACAAATAGCTGCTAGCGGCTAGAAGCTAGAAGCTCAAAAAGAAGGGCAGCAGCAATGAAGGTTCGGGCATCGGTCAAGAAGATTTGCGTTAAGTGCAAGGTGATCACGCGCAAGGGCGTCGTGCGTGTCATCTGCGAGAACTCGAAGCACAAGCAGCGCCAGGGGTAATTGGAACTGGCGTGGAGCGGAGCTCCCGCGGCAGCTTTTAGCAGACAGCTGACAGCAGACAGTTCAAGGCAAGCTTTTCAACTGTTAGCTGTTCACTGCGAGCTGATCACTGCCAGGAGGCTAGTTAGCCGTAAGGGCTTGCGATGAACCTCTGGAAGCAAACCGCGTAACCAGTGCGGACCGGCGAACGGCCGGGGGCACGCAACCGGAAGCAGTTGAGGGATTTTCATGGCACGTATTGCTGGCGTCGATCTGCCGCGCAACAAGCAGGCGAGGATCGCGCTCACGTATATCTACGGGATCGGCAATCCGCGCTCGCTCAAGATTCTGGAGAAGGCGAACGTTGATGCGTTCAAGAAGATCCAGGACCTGGGCGAGGACGAGGTGAACCGCATCCGCCAGGTGATCGAGGACGAGGGTGATGTCGAGGGCGACCTGCGCAAGGACGTTTCGATGCACATCAAGCGCCTGATCGACATCCAGAGCTATCGCGGCAGCCGGCATCGCCGGTCGCTGCCGGTGCGCGGCCAGCGCACCCACACCAACGCCCGCACTCGCAAGGGCCCGCGCAAGGGCACGATTGCCGGCAAGAAGAAAGCGACGGCGAAGACCTAATGGCGAAACCGGATTCGAAGGGCGCGGCCGGCAAGTCCGGCAAGGGCAAGAAATTCAAGAAGCGCGAGCGCAAAAATGTGCCATTCGGTGTTGCGCACATTCAGGCCTCGTTCAACAACACGATCGTGACGATCACCGACCAGATGGGCAACACGCTGAGCTGGAAGAGCTCGGGCTCGCTGGGCTTCCGTGGATCGCGCAAGGGAACGCCCTTTGCGGCGCAGCAGGCGGCCTCGAACGCGGCCGGCATGGCGCGCGATCACGGCGTGCGCGCTGTCGATGTGCGGGTCGCTGGTCCCGGATCGGGCCGCGAATCGGCCATCCGCGCGCTGGCTGCCGCGGGCATTGAGGTCAAGTCCATCCGCGACGTGACGCCGGTGCCGCACAATGGCTGCCGTCCGCCGAAGCGCAGGCGCGTCTAGGACACGCCAGGGATCAGGTTTCAGGTAAAACAGGTTTCAGTTCGCTGACACCTGAAACCTGACACCTGAAATCTAAGACATGGGCCGGGAAGACATGCGCACCGTCGCACGTAAACCGGCCGTCATCCGAAGTCAGGAGAAGAAATGGCACGTTATACCGGAGCAGTCTGCCGCCTTTGCCGCCGCGAAGGCACCAAGCTCTTTCTGAAGGGCACCAAATGCACCTCGGACCGTTGCCCCGTGGAGAAGCGCAACTTTCCTCCCGGGCAGCACGGCAAGGACCGCAAGGCCAAGATCGTGGGCTACGGCCTGCAACTGCATGAAAAGCAGAAGGCCAAGCGCATGTACTTTACGCTCGAAGGCCAGTTCCGCGAATACTACGAAAAGGCCAACCGCGCGACCGGCGTTACCGGCGAGCTGTTGATTCAGCAGTTGGAACGCCGCCTGGACAATGTGGCCTACCGGCTGGGCTTTGCGATTTCCCGCCGCCAGGCGCGCCAGGTGGTTCGTCACGGGCATGTTTCGGTGAACGGCCGCAAGGTGAATATCCCTTCGTACCAGGTGAATGTGGGCGACGAGATCGCCATCCGTGACTACGCGAAGAAGCTTTTGGTCGTCGAGCAGGGTATCCAGTCTGCACAGCAGAACCCGGTTCCGTCGTGGCTGGAGATGAACTACGACACGCTTACCGGCCGCGTACTGCATTTGCCCAAGCGCGCCGACGTGAACCTGCCGATTAACGAGCAGTTGATCGTCGAGTTGTACTCGAAGTAAGAAGCACAGGGATCAGGTGTCAGGTTTCAGGGATCAGCCCATGCAGCTTGCGTCGGCGAGAATTTCCTGAACCCTGACCCCTGGAACCTGAAACCTCATGCAAAGGAGCACTTGCGCGGCCGAAGCAGAATGCATCGCGACGTACTTGCCGCGCGGGAAACGAGAGACGAATATGTTGTGGAGAGGATTTCAAAAACCGAAGCGGCTGGCGGTCGATGCGGAGTCGCTGACCAACAGCTACGGCAAGTTCAGCGCGCAACCCTTTGAGCGTGGGTTCGGCACCACCATTGGCAACGCACTTCGCCGTACGCTGCTCAGCTCGATCGAGGGCGCTGCTGTCACAGCGGTGCGCATTGAAGGCGTGCTGCACGAGTTCCAGTCCATCACCGGAGTTGTCGAGGACGCTACCGACATCATCCTCAACCTCAAGCAGATTCCGTTCAAGCTGAACGGCGAGGGCCCCAAGGCGCTGTACCTGCGCGCCGACCAGCCCGGCGTGGTGACCAGCGGCATGATTGAAGCCGACGGCGACGTAGAGATCCTGGACAAGGACATTTATATTGCCACTGTCTCCGAGGGCGGCAAGCTGGATATGGAGATGCGCTTGAAGCGCGGGCGCGGTTACGTCTCGGCAGATAAGAACTTCGATGCCGACCTGGGCCTGGGCTTTATTCCGGTGGACTCGGTTCACTCGCCAGTGCGGCGCGTGAACTACCTGGTTGATGCGGCCCGTCTGGGGCAGATCACCGACTACGACAAGCTGACGCTCGAGGTGTGGACGAACGGCGCCGTGCTGCCGGCCGATGCTGTGGGCCTGGCGGCCAAGCTGCTCAAGGACCACATGAACATCTTCATCAACTTCGAAGAGGAACTCGAAGCGGAGGCGCGCGGCGAAGAGGGCCGTGTGCTATTGCGCAATGACAACCTCAATCGGAGCGTGGAAGAGCTGGAGCTTTCGGTCCGCAGCTATAACTGCCTGAAGAACGCCAACATTCAGACCATCGGCGAACTCGTTCAGAAGACCGAAGCCGAGATGCTGAAGACCAAAAACTTCGGGCGCAAGAGCCTGAATGAGATCAAGGAAATCCTTGCGCAGATGGGCCTGTCGCTGGGCATGAAGATCGATGATCAGGGCAATGCCGTTCCGGGACCGACGAGCATCCCGCCGGCCGCGGCTCTGGCTGCCAGCTACGGACACTTCGACGACGAGGACGAACCGCTCGACTCGGTGGATCTGCAGTTGCCGACCGAGACGGAAAATTTCTAAGACAGGGAACAGGGAT
>JASIJW010000737.1:0-4209 GCA_030050035.1 Acidobacteriaceae bacterium
TAGCACTTGTGCTCTGCGAGACGGAAATACGGCTGCTCACGGTTCTGAGGGATCAATTCGGCCGCGGCACTTGCAGTAACCACAAAAGACTTCTCAATATGCACCGAGCCGACGTATGGCAAAAAGGTGCAAGCTTCTAGATTGATGACCATTCCTTCCTCTAGAGAAAGGTCCGATGGCAGATCGATGCAGTCATCCCGCAAAGGGAGCCCGGTATTGGGCACCAAGATAGGATACTCACGGACTTCCAGTCCGAAACTATGGCCGTGCGGAAAGCCGATTGTGAATCCATGCGCATTGAACTCCCGCATCATTTGCGCCTGGACTTGCGAGGCTTTTACTCCTGGCCGAATTGCATCTGCTCCAACAGTTACAGACTCACTCACGGCGGCATAACGTTGCTCGAGCGGCCTTGGGAGCGCTCTGAGGGCGAGCGTCAAGCCTGAATCCGAGAGATAGTGTCGATAACTGCATCCGAAATCAACGTACATTACCTCATCGCCGGTGAATTTGTATTCCGACTCTACTGCGATACCCAAACCATCAGGGCTGAAGGCGAAGTGGTCGAACTGAGCGCCCCCCACCGCGACCTGGGTATGAAAATACCGGATGATTTCACCTATGCTGACGCCGGGCATCGTTTGATTCAGCGCTTCGGCTGCGGCGCTTTCGGCAATCTCCGCCGACTGCGCCAGCAAATTGAGCTCCTGAGGGCTTTTTACGGCGCGAATTAGACGTAACAAGTTACTGCAGTCTTTGAGTAGTGCGCGTGGCAAACTCTCAACGATGGACGTTTTCCGCTCTTGGGGCATGCCATCCAACTCAAGGCCAATCCGCCCCTGTGCCAGCCCCGCGCTGGTCACGATGTCAACCAGCGCGTGAATCGCCGAACGTGGCCTTTCCTGGCTGCGCAAAGAATCCAGGAGGAAGTCACGTTTCCAGACCTGGGCTGAGTTTCGGCAAAGTCCAGGTCGGCCTTCCCAAATGTGCGAACCGCAACGTCTGCGAGCGAATGCGTATTCGCAGCCCACAGAGAATTCACAAGAAGAACCACATCTCCGTCTCGCGTGACAACAGCATAGCTCTCGGGCAAATTGCTCGATGCCCCGGGGCGAGACATATACTCCATGAACAGAGAATCGAGCCAGCAGAAATATCCGCTGAGATAGCCGACGTTGACGGCACTCGTGACGATCAATGCGTCGAGATGGCACTCTTTCATGTATTGCAGCGTCCGCGACTTGTTGAATGGCATGCCCAACCCTCGCAATACTGGCGAACATATCAAAACTTTCTAGAGTGCTCTCTCCCCCACCGCTCAATGACAACTTTCTTGTTTGTATAGAATTCGATTCCGTCCCGTCCTTGAGCATGCATATCGCCAAAAAAACTGGCTTTCCAACCGGAGAAGGGGAAATAGGCCATTGGCGCCGCGATGCCAATGTTAATTCCTATATTGCCTGCCGGCGCATCGTGCCGGAATCGCCGCGCGGTTGCGCCATCTGAGGTGAAGAGCGATGCTTGATTTCCGTAGCTGCTGCGCTCAAGGAAGGCCAAGGCTTCTTCGATATTTTTGACATGGACCAGGCTTAGGACTGGCCCGAAGATCTCGGTGTCGGCGAGATCGCTACCGGGCGGGAGGGAATCGAGGATCGTCGGCTTCACGAAGTTTCCCAATGCATATTCGGAACCCATGGGATTTCTGCCGTCCAACAACACCTTTGCTCCTTGTTGCTCACCGATTCCGATCAGCGATTCAATTCTCGACTTGTTCTGCCGCGTAATGACTGGGCCCATTTGAACGCCTTCCTCAAGCCCGTTGCCAACCTGCAGCGACTCAGCCGCTGTGGCAATGGAGTCGCGGAATGTCTTTTGAGCTTCGCCAATCGTGACCGCGACCGAAACCGCCAGGCATCGCTGGCCTGCGCAGCCGAACGCGCTGTCGCCGATGATTTTTGTCGTCATTTCCATATCCGCATCTGGCATCACGATGACATGGTTTTTTGCCCCACCTTGGCATTGCGCGCGCTTGCCGTTGGCTGCAGCGCGCGCATAGACGTAGCGCGCTACCTGCGTCGAACCAACAAAGCTGATCGCCCGAACTTTGGGATGATCGAGAAGAGCATCAACAGCCGGCTTTCCGCCGTTCACCAGGTTTAAAACCCCCTTCGGCAGACCGATCTGTTCCATCAATTCGAATGCTCGAACCATGGTGAGAGGGACACGCTCGGAGGGCTTGACAACGAGACAATTGCCGGTCGCGATGGCATAGGGCAAGAACCAGAAGGGAATCATGCCTGGGAAGTTGAATGGCGTGATCACAGCAACGACGCCGAGAGGCTGCCGGATCATCGTTTCATCAATTCCGCGCGCAACATCTTCGAGATTGTAGCCCTGCATCATCATGGGAATGCCGCACGCGACTTCCACATTTTCGATGGCGCGGCGCAGTTCACCTTTGCTTTCACTGAGCGTTTTACCGTTCTCCATCGAAATCAGACGACCGAGTTCGTCCAGGTGGTCTTGGAGAAGGACCTTCAACCTGAAGAGAGGCTGAACGCGATCTTCGGGGGGAGTAGAGCGCCAGCCGGGAAATGCCGCCGCCGCCTCGACGGCCTTGTCCACTGCGATTACATCTGACAGTGGCGTGCGGGCGATGACCCGGCTGGTTGCGGGGTCGATAACGTCATGCCATTGCGAGGCATTTCCAATGACCCACTGACCGTCGACATAATTGCGCACTTCGATTTGCGATGAGGACAATTTCACTGTTTTCTCCATTTCCGTTTGTGTCCGGCGGCACGCGAATCAGGCACTGCGGCGTGGTGTCGAGGTTTGCTACAGGAATAACCTTTCGCGTGCTCGAGCCTCCTGGTATTTGAGCGACGCTGCCCTGACGGTTTCAGATTCGGAAACTTCGGGGACGGGGACGTCCCACCACGATCCGTACTCTGGAACGCGCTGAAAGTAATCTGTCTCAACAACGACGACGGAGGTGCGGTCGTGATCGCGCATCGCGGCGACCGCGTTGCGCAGCTCGTCGTGGGTGCGCGCCCGGACGGCAATGGCCCCAAGGCTTGCAGCATTGGCAGCGAAGTCGATGGAGATAGCCGGGCCGCTCAGAGTTCCATCCTTGCGATAGCGATACTCGGTGCCCATACCGTTGTTTCCGCAGGAGCGGCTAAGCCCGCCAATACTAGCAAATCCATGATTGTCGATGAGAATGACGTTGAGCTTATACCCTTCCTGAAGGGATGTTGCGATTTCCTGGGCCATCATCAGATACGAGCCATCGCCCACCATCACGTAGACCTCGCGATCGGGTGCGGCCATCTTGATACCGAGGCCACCGGCAATCTCGTATCCCATGCACGAGTACCCATATTCGAGGTGATAGCCCTTGGGATCCCGCGTACGCCAAAGCTTGTGCAAGTCGCCTGGGAGACTTCCGGCCGCGCAAACGACAACGTCTTGGGGGCGCGAAATGGTGTTCACCACTCCTATGACTTCTCCCTGGCTGATGGGCGGATCTTGTCTGAGGTTGTAGATACGCTGAACCTCATCATCCCACTCCTGTTGTAGACGCAACGCGCGAGCGCGATACTCGTCATCGACCCTGAACCCACCGAGGGCTTCCTGCAGTTCCTGCAGAGTCGTCCGTGCGTCGCCGATCAGAGCCAATGCAGAGTGCTTGGAGGCATCGAACTCGGCGACATTGATATTGATGAAGCGAACATGGGGGTCTTGGAAGGCTGTCTTCGAGGCAGTTGTGAAGTCGGCGTAACGAGTGCCGACGCCAATGACGAGATCGGCGCTGAGCGCTATTGTGTTCGCTGCAGCGGTGCCCGTTACGCCGACTGCCCCCAGCGTCAATTCGTGATCGAAGGGAAGCGAGCCTTTGCCGGCCTGCGTCTCGGCGGCCGGAATCCCGGTTCTTTTGACGAAATTCGATAATGCCGTCTCGGCTGCAGAGAAGATGACACCTCCGCCAGCGATGATGATCGGTTTCCGCGAGGAGCGAATCCAATCCACGGCGCGCTGGAGGGCCTCGCGGTCGCAGCGTTGACGCGGAATATGCCATATGCGTTTGCGAAAGAGCTCTCTTGGATAATCGTAAGCATGTGCCTGGACGTCCTGGGGCATACCAATAACGACTGCGCCGGTTTCAGCCGGAGAAGTGAGCACGCGCATCGCCTCCGGGAGTGCTGT
>JASIJW010000738.1:0-7851 GCA_030050035.1 Acidobacteriaceae bacterium
TGCAGCGGCGCGGCCGGAGAGAAGCGCCGGCCCGTCGAACGGCTCGGTTACCGGGGCTTTGCGCAGATCTTCGAGCTGCTGTGCCAACTCGCGCAGGGATTTCTCCATCTCTGACTGGCTGGGCAGACCGTCGGCTGTCGCCGCCTGGAAGACGCGCGAGAGCGTCAGATCCATGCCGTCGTCGGCGCGGGTGGTGGCAATTACGACTACACCGGCTGAGAGTTGCGGTGTGACGATGCGCGAGCCCTCGGACGAGACATAGTAGTCCGTTCCGCTCTGCACGGCGAACATAACTTCGTTCTGGTACACGTCGGGATAGTCGCGGAAGACGGTGGAAAGAGCGCGCACCCGCTGTTCCCACGCGGTGCGATCGACCTTGAGCGCCGGCGCGGGTTTTTCAATGTGCACCTGCGGCGCTTCCTGGCTGAAGTCGCCAGAGGTGTCTTCTTCCTTGGCGCGCACTTGCTCTTCAGTCCTCACGCGCAGGAAGTTGTCGATGGCATTGCCGTAGCCTTCGTTGGTTGCCATCCATAGGGAGCGCATCAGCGCCTCGCGGTCGTCGGTGAGCGGCAACTGCTTGCTGTTGACTGCGGCGCTGCGATGCTCGCCGTGGGTGTTGTCGAGTTCAGGGCTGCCCACGCGAATTTGCACATCGGCCAGGCGCATGTGCTGCTGCGAGCTGCCGACCAGCGCGCCGTACTCCGCGGTGACGGTGGCATACTCGTCGTCGCGTACGGTGTAGCTGAGAAAGTAGGGCGGCAACTGCTTGTCGTCGGCTGGCGTCTTGGTGCTGGCCGGTTTTGCCTGCGGCGCGGCGGAATGGCCGAGCGAATTGAAGGCGCGATTCAGCTCAGTGGTCATCGCGTCGAGCAGTGGAGAGGCGGCGGCGGGAGACGATGCGGCTGTCGACGATCCGGCTGTCGACGATGCGGCTATCGACGATGCTGCTATCGACGATGCATGCCGAGGCGCATCAGGCTGCTGGGCACGGGCTGCTGCGGCTGCGCCCATTGCAGTGAGCGCGGTGAGTGCTGCCAGCCGCAAAATGCTGCCGCGGGCCATCCTTTTGCGTGCAAAAAGATGTGGCGTAAAGGCAGGGAAATCGGATAAAACCATCGATATCCTCGATTTTCGCAGAAAATCCGTATGGGAAGGAGAATTCCTGATGACACTTCTGCGCCAGTTTGCCCTGCTGCTGGCTACCCTTCTGGTTGTCGGGGCTGCCCCCTCAACCACTCAAGGAGAGCAAGTCAACCCGGGTCCAGCGCCGGCTGCTACGCAACCTGCGCAGCAATCGATGAACCAGTCTACATCGGAATTGGTGTCGCAATCGGGAGCGCAGGCGGGGCAGGCTTACACGCTGCCGCCCGACAAGCTGGCCAAAGCCATTGCGCTCAGCCGCATCCGCGATACGCTGGCGATCACCGAGGGCATCTGGGGCATCGTCTTCCTGTGGTTGCTGCTTTCGGCAGGCGCCTGGAGCCGCATTGAAGGATGGGCGCAACGCAGGACGGGCCGCCGCTGGGTGCAGGGCGTTCTCTTCTTCTTTGCGTTCTTTATCCTGACGACGATCGCCAGCTTGCCGTTCGATATCTACGGGCAGCACGCCAGCCGCGGTTACGGCGTGAGCGTGCAGACGTGGCCGAGTTGGTGGGGCGACCAGGCAAAGGGTCTGGGCGTCATGCTGGTTATCGGCACGCTGGTGCTGCTGCTCTTTAACTGGATCGTGCGCCGCTGGCCGCGCCGGTTCTGGGTGGGCGTGTGGGTGGTCACGGTTCCGATCATCGTGCTGCTGATTTTTCTTTCACCGTTGATCATTGACCCGATCTTTAATCAATTTGAGCCGCTTGAGCTTCACCACGCCCCGCTGGTGACGAAGCTCGAGAAAGTGGTCCAGCGAACCGGCATCGACATTCCGCCCAGCCGCATGTTCCTGATGAAGGCGAGCAAGAAGTACAACGGGATCAATGCGTACGTGACGGGCATTGGGGCCAGCAAGCGCTACGTGATGTGGGACACGGCCACCGACCGCATGCCCGACGACGAGGTGCTGTTCGTCTTTGGCCACGAGAGCGGCCACTACGTGCTGCACCATATTCCCAAGATGATTGGCGGCCTGGCCGTGGGACTGTTCTTCGTCTACTGGGGCTGCGCGGCGTTTGCGGCGTGGCTGGTGCGGCGGTTCGGGCCAGGGTGGGGCGCGACGGAGCTTTCTTCGCGGACGGGATTCGTGGTGCTGCTGTTCGTCGTCTCGCTGGCCGGTTTTCTTTTGCAGCCGGCGACCAATGCCTTCAGCCGGCACTTTGAGCACCAGGCCGATGTGTACGGGCAGGAGGCGATCCACGGTATCGTCGCCGACCCGCAGAAGACGGCGGTGAGCGCCTTCAACCACCTGGGTGAGGCGTGGCTCGAAGACCCTAAACCGAACCGGTTCATCGAGTTCTGGCTCTATAACCATCCGTCGACGCAGCACCGGGCGCAGTTCGCGGCGCAGTACAATCCGTGGGCGAACGGCGGGCATGGGGAGTTCTTTGCGAAGTGAGGGGAGATGAAAGCGAAGTTAGCTCCGTGCCGATCTTCCGGACAAAGTGCTCTGAGCTTCCTCGGATAACTCGACTGACTGCGCGGGTTTTTTGCCGGCAGCTGCCGCGGCGGGTGAGGGAGGGTTGCCGGTTTGGTGCTGCACTTCAGAGAGGACTGCGGCGATGGTGTCGACCGAGGCTCGGACCTGCTCGGCAGCCTTGGAGTGGGTAAAGGCCAGCAGGTCGATGCTCTGCAGGGCGTTGCGTATGCGGTCGTTCATCCATCGGATGGTTTCGAACCGCTGAAGCAGCTCGAGCTGGCGGCGGCGCGCTGCCTGTTGCCAGCGCATTACGACGATCCAGGTGACCACGGCGGCGAGCACGGCGCCGACGATGCGGAGTTGACCGTTGCGGTGCATCCAGTCGGTGTAAATGAACCACTGCAGGAACAGCGCCACGGCGAGGACAGAGAGCGCTGCGCCCAGCGAGATCATCCAGACCGCAAGACGGGAAATCGCGCGGCGGGAAGAGAGAATAGTTCGCGTCATCTTCACCGGTCCTTGGTTAAAAATTGGCAAGACAGATGAACCGGCCGGAGTTGGCCGCAGATGAACATTAGAAATGGGGCCACTGCGTGAACTGCTTTGTTTTTTAGACGCAGCAGAGCGCACATTGTTGCAGGAATTCGGGCAGACTGGGCGCGGCGAGGACTGGTGCGATTGGATGGAAGAACTTTGCACTAGAAAAAAACGCGGAGAAGGTCGGGCAAAACCGGTGAAGCGGAATCTGGACCAGGATCAGGACCAGGGCTGAATTTCTCTAATTGCGCCGGTGTGCGCTGACCTTTCGCTTTGCCGCTGCCTGCTCTTTTTCCTCATTGTGCCTGGTGGGAATGGGCGCAGTGTCGGCGCCGATGCGCTTGACCTGGGTGTCGATCATTTCGTACTCGATGGTGCGTGGAACGGCGGGACGCATGACGCCGGTGGAGGGATCGGTGATGATCTGGGCAGAATTCGGGTCTGGGCCGGCGAGCATGAAGCTGAAGGCCGGCACAGGGCCCTGCGGCGTGGGCGCGGTGAAGATCTTTACGGGCAGAAAGCCCTGGATGGGGTGCAGGCGGAAGCCGGTTTCGTAGCGGTGGTGAATGCGGCTCCAGGTGAAGACGCGCACCTGATCGAAGTCGAAGGGCTGGCCGGACTTGGGCGGCGCGAGCAGCGTGAGGTACTCGGGCGCCTCATGGTTGGGCGCGTCGGACTCGGGGTCGTACACGCTGGCAATTTTCCAGGCGCCGACAAAGAGCTGGCCTTCGCCGTACTGCTCGATGTCGTCGGGCACGTCGACGTAGGCGCGGCTGGCCAGCAGCCAGCCGGTGTGGCCCTGGGGATCGCGGGCCAGCCACCAATCTTCCATAACGGGTGGGGCAGGCTGCTCTTTGTCCTTGTCGCCTTTTGCCGTCTCTGCGAGTTTCGCCAACTCGGCCGTAGCTGCGCCAGCTGCGACCTTGGGCACCGAACCGCGCTCGAGCAGTTGGACCTTCGTATTGCCGGGCAGCAGGTAAAAGTGCTCGGTGTCGCGTCCCGGCGTGAGGTGCATGTAAAGGTCGTCGGAAAGCGTGGCGGTGGCGAACGGCTGATCGTTCTTGTGTTCGGCGGCGAGCTGCTTGAACCCGTCATAGACCTTCTGGTCAATGACCATGTGATCTTCCACCCAGCCGGTTTCGTTCTTTGGCGTGCGCACGCGCAGGAAGCGGCGGCCGTGTTCGAGCACCACCAGCGCCTCGCCGTTCGTCACTTCGCCTGTGCGGGCGGAAACGGCGGCCACGCGGTCGCGCAGGTAAGTTTCCGGCGCCGAGACGTAGACCTTTTCGACATCTTCGTGGTGCATGCGGCCGCAGCCGGCGCAAAAGGCCAGAGCCAGCGCGGGCAGCGCCAGACACGCAGATCTCCGCAGCCGGAAAGAGAAGATTGAGGACGGAGTGAGCACAACAGAGGGACGCTTCAAATTTGAGAATAGCACCGTGGTAGAGGGGTTTGTCCCATGGTTCGGGCAGGCTTGGGGATGGGTTGGTTTCTAACGCCGGCTGAGAAAAAGCAACTGCAGATCCTTCGCTTCGCTCAGGATGACACTGCAGGGGTTAGACGGAGCGACTGCTTATTACTCGCCATTCATCAACCTGGCAACTTCGGAGTGCAGGCGCTCGGTGATTTCGGATTCGGTGGCCTGCTCGGGGAACGCGATGGGTTCGCCGACACGGACTTCGAGCTTGCCGGAGCGGAACCAGTGCTGGCTGACCTTCAGGTCGCCAATGCCGCGCAAGCCCACCGGCAGCACGGCCGCGTAGCTCTGCTTGACGAGGATGCCGATGCCCGGGCGGAAGGGAGCGAGTTTGCCCTCGGCCGAGCGCGTGCCTTCGGGGAAGATCATCACGCTGTAGCCGCGGTCGAGGGCTCGGCCGGCGTGGGCGAAGCTTGACTGGAAATCGCGACGCTGCGGAAGCGGGAAGACGTTGAGCAGCGCCGTGACCAGAAAGTAGGCCGGAGGGCCCAGTGGATAAAAGCCCTGGCGCCCTGGCGGCTGGTCGGGATTGCGGGCGTGGCGGAAGTCTTCGAGCAGTTCGCCCAGCATGGCGACGGCGATGTGGCGGCGCAGGCGGCCAGGGAGTGCGTACTGGATGAGCGGGCTGTCGTAGGCGGTGACGTGGTTGCCGACGATGAGGATGGGCTCGTGGACGTCAAGTTTGCGCCGCGTCTCTGGGTTCGCATAAATGACGCGCGGAGCGGCTAGGAACCAGGTGAGCGGGCGCGCGATGACTTCGAGGAATGCCGCGCGGATCCAGTGCATCGCCTTCCACCAGGGCCAGGTGGGGTAGAGGAATCTGGTGTGCGGGGCAACGTTCGGAGCAATGCCCTGCTTGACGACCACCTGCTGCTGGCGCGGTGCGGCGACAGATTGATGAGGAGCGGTGGACAGCGGCGGGACGGGCACGCTCTTTGATTCCGCAGCGGCAGGTTGGACTTCTTCTTCGCTGCTCTCAGGCGCTGGTCCGGCAAAAGCGGCCTCGCTGACTTCGCCGGCGATAAGTTTTCGCAAGTCGCCGAGGGTTTGGACGCCTTCAAGCAGGCCGCTGCCGGAGACAACGCCCAACCGCTCCTCGATGGATGCAGCAAGGTGCACGCGGCCAAGGCTGTCGAGGTGCAGGTCTTCGTCAAGGCGAAGCTCGTCGCCCATGGCGTGCGGCGTTTCACCGGAAATCTGCGCGATGAGCGCGAGCAGCCAGTCGGATTGCGGGCTGAAAGCGGCCGGAGCGGCGCCATTGCCTGCGCCAGCGGTCTGGATGCTGTTGAGCCAGGTCAAAACCTGCTTGCGCTTTACCTTTCCGGTGGAGGTGCGGGGCAGATCGGGTTCCGGGTAGAGCACCCAGCGGCGGATGCGCTGAAAGTCGGCCAGACGGGCGTTGGCGCGGTCGATGGCCACGCCGGCGTGATCGCCGGAATCGCGCGTGGCCAACACCGCGCACGGTTCGGGCCCCGCGGGAGTCTCGATGGCGACCACGGCGCAGGCGGCGATGCCGGGCTGATCTTCGATGACGGCTTCAATGTCTTCCGGGTGCAGGTTGAGGCCGGCGGCGGTGACGATGACCTCGCTCTTGCGGCCGACGAACTTGAGCTCGCCAGAGGGCTCGCGCTCGGCCAGATCGCCGGTCGCAAGCCACTCGTTCTCGCGCGGCCGAATCTGGCCGCCGGACCAGGTGGCGCCGGAGATCATGGGTCCGCGGACCAGGACCTCGCCGTCCGGGCCGAGCTTGACCTCGCGTCCGGCCAAAGGCTTTCCCATTGTCCCGCGCGCCACGCGGAAGGGATGGTTGAGCGTGATGAGCGCAGTGGTCTCGGTCATGCCGTAGCCCTGCACCAGCACGAAGCCGAGGGCGTTCCAGAACTGCTCGAGCGAGGCGGGTAGCGCGCCTCCGCCGCAAACGAAGGCCCAGAACTTGAGGCCGAATTCGCGGTGGATTTTGCGAAAGCGCCACCAGCGCTGCCAGGCTTTGGCCTTTTGCGCAGAGGCAATTTGCTTGCCGAGATCCGGGTGCTCTAGCTCCAGATGGCTCTTGAGCAGCGCGAGCACGCGCGGCACGGCGGCCACGACGGAGATGCGCTCGCGATGGATGAGCTCGATGAGGCGCGGCGCCGCCAGACGGCTTTCAAAATGCAGCTCGGCGCGGTAGATATGCGGGATCCAGAGGCCCATCGTCTGGCCGAAGACGTGGCTTAACGGCAGCGTGTGCAGGATGCGCAGCGGATGGATGATCTTTTCGTAGCGCAGGTAGGGCTGCGAGGCTTCTTCGATGGGCCCAACGCTGGCCAGCACATTGCCATGCGTGATGACTACGCCTTTGGGGTTGCCGGTGGTGCCGGAGGTGAACAGAGCCTGGAGCGGGGTTTCGCGCGAGAGGCCGGCGACGGGCGCGGCTTCTTCAGCGGGCAACCTGGCGTGCCAGTTTTCGAATGTGATGTGGGGCCAGTCATCGGCAAGTTTCTTGAGAAGAATTGCGTCGGCGACGACAAGTTTCGGCTCGGTTTCGCTCGCGATGCGGGTCGCGAATTCGGCCGAGCCGGCCGCGTCGAGCGGAACGGCAAGCACGCCGCGGATCATGCAGCCAAAGAAGGTGGCAATCCACTCGGCGCTGTTTTCGCCCCATATAAGGACGCGGTCGCCGGGTCCGATGCCGCCGAGCTCGAGCAGCCGCGCGAAGCGGGCGGACATACACGCCAGCTCGCCGTAGCGAGTAACGCGGCGGCGGTTTCCCTGGTAGCGGACCACGGCGATCTCCTGGCCATAGCGGCGAAAATCGTCGAGCAGAGTGGCCAGGTGGTCACGCATCGCAAACTCCGGGGGCAACTTCATCGTAGCAGCAAGGATGCAGCGTTCCTCTAGGCGGAAACGCTGCGGTTAATGAGATGGAACTGATTTGGCTTTTGTGGCTGGGTTCTCGCGCGCCTGGTACTCAGGCTTCCTGCGCGGGGCGCAGTATGAAGACGAGACCCAGTGCGGCAAGAATACTGATCAACGCGAATAAGAAAACGCTCGAGTAGCCATAGAAGCCGATGAGCGCGCCGGCGATGGGGCCGACGAGGAAGAAAGAGACATCGGCGAAGGCCGTGTAGACGCCGAGAGCGGTGCCGCGGTTGAACTCCGGCACGCGCTTGACGGCTTCAACGCCCAGCGCGGGAAAGACCAGCGACAGGCCGAAGCCGCAGATGGCAGCGCCGGAGAAGGCCATCCACGGCGAAACGGCGCGCCAGAGCAGGACGGTGCCGATGGCTTCGACCAG
>JASIJW010000739.1:0-2527 GCA_030050035.1 Acidobacteriaceae bacterium
GAGAAGCTGCCTTCGATGCTGCGGGCGCGCGAGGCCGGCGCGCCGGTGACCATCGCAGCCGAGGCGACGGTCGCCGATGGCATTGCCGTGCGCCGCGCCGGCGACCTGACGTTTCCGCTGGTCTGCCGCTACGTTGACGAGATCGTAACAGTGGATGACGAGGAGATCGCGAGCGCCATCCTGACGCTGCTGGAGCAAGAAAAGACGCTGGCCGAGGGCGCCGGGGCGGCTGCGCTGGCAGCCGTAGTGCAGGCGAAGACCAATCTGCGGCATCGGCGGACAGTGGTGCTGGTGTGTGGCGGCAATATCGACGTAACGCTGCTGGCAAAGATCATCGAGCGCGGCATGGTAAAGGACGGGCGCCTTCTGCGCATCCGCGTGTACCTGCAAGACCGCCCCGGAGCGCTGCTGGCGCTGACGCAGATTCTGGCGCGCGAGCGGGCGAACATTGTGGAGACGAATCACAACCGCGCCTATTACGGCGTAAGCCTGGGCGAGACGGTAATAGATGTGACGATCGAGACGCGCGGCGCCGCCCATATTACGGCCATTCACCATGCCCTGCGCGAGGCGGGCTTCCGGTTCGAGCGCATACAATAAGTGGTGCAATCAGCAGTGGTTCGACTGGTGCGACCTGTTATCGAGGCGGCGAAAATTGCAACAAAATGCGATCGTGCCACGTCAATGAAAACAAGACATGCGCACGGGCCTCGAGGGAGAGTTTGCGGCGGGGCCGGACAGAACAGGGCAGCGCCGGATGAAAGCGGTCAAATCCTGCCAGGGCTGAGGCGCGAAACAGAAAATGGAAAGAGCAAAGCTGTGAAGGGCGAGCCCGGAACGTGATACGCCCAAGTCAATTTTATTTAAAGCAGTTTCGCAATGTTTGTGTCCGCCGGGCGTCGCGCAGCGCGTCCGATTCCGGCGGCCGCAGTGTACGGCAAATTCCCGCGGGCGGGGCCGGTCGAGCGGCAGCGGCTTTGGGAATGCCGATTGTGAAAGCTGCTTGAACCGATCTCACGTTCGATAGAAGAGAGGAACATGGATCAGGCTCCGTCTGTCTTGCAACCCACCCCCAACCGTTCGTCCTCGGCACCCGCAAAAAAGCGGCGGCACTGGTGGATCTGGGTCGTTGTGCTGCTGCTCTTCGGGCTGCTGTTTTACTGGGTTCTGCACCAGCATGCGGTGAGCCAGGAACAGGCGCAGGGCGGCGGCCGCGGCAGAGGTCGGTTTGCCATGGCCGGGCCGATTCCCGTGACCATGGCTACGGCCAAGCTCGGCGACCTGGGCGTGTATCTGAACGCCATTGGGACGGTCACGCCGGTTTATACCGCTACCATCACCGCGCAGGTGACGGGCGTGATCACGGCGGTCCATTATCGCGAAGGTCAGTATGTGAAAAAGGGAGATCCGCTGATCGACATTGACTCGCGGCCCTATGATGCGCAACTGGTGCAGGCTCAGGGCGTGCTGGTGCGGGACCAGAATTTGCTGGCTCAAGCGGAGATGGACCTGAAGCGCTATCAGGATGCCTGGGCCAAGAATGCCATCCCGCGACAGACGCTCGAAGATCAGGAAAAGCTGGTACTGCAGACCCAGGGGACCGTCAAGAACGATGAAGGTGCGGTGCAATACGCCCAGGTACAGGTGAATTATTGCCACATCACCTCGCCGATTGAGGGCCGGGTCGGCCTGCGACTGGTCGATCCGGGTAACCTAGTGACGGCCAACTCCACGACCGCGCTGGTGGTGGTTGCGCAGATGCAGCCGATCACCGTGATCTTCACGGTGGCTCAGGACAGCCTGCCGCAGGTGCTCGAAGAGATGCACGGCGGCAAGCAGCTTGAGGTGGGCGCCTATGATCGAACGCAGCAGACACTGCTGGACAAAGGCAGGCTCACTACCGTCGATAACCTGATCGACACGACAACCGGAACCGTGAAGATGCGGGCGCAGTTCAACAACGCGAAGGGGATGCTGTTTCCCAATCAGTTCGTGAACACGCGCCTGCTGGTCAAGACGCTTCAGAATCAGCTTCTGCTGCCTACTTCCGCCATCCAGCACAACGGCGAAACGTCGTTCGTCTACGAGATCGTCAATAAGAAAGCAGTGATGAAGACCGTGACTACGGGCATCACCGAAGGCGGAAGCACGGTGGTCGCGGGAATCACCCCAGGAACAGTCGTTGCCGACAGCAGTTTTGAAAAGCTGCAGGACGGATCCCAGGTCACTCAATCCAAGGTCGCGCTGCCGACATCGTCGACGGATACGACCGGTGGAACCGCTCCATGAGTCCATCCCGCCCATTTATTCTGCGGCCGGTTGCCACGTCGCTGCTGATGGCTGCCATATTGCTGGCAGGTATCGTGGCGTTTACGCAGCTTCCGGTTTCGGCGCTGCCTGAGGTCGACTATCCGACGATCCAGGTGCTGACCTTCTATCCCGGCGCCAGTCCGGATGTGGTGGCGACGACCATCACTGCGCCGCTCGAACGGCAGTTTGGCGAAATGCAGGGGCTGAGCCAGATGAC
>JASIJW010000740.1:0-4197 GCA_030050035.1 Acidobacteriaceae bacterium
TGGCGCACTTGCCCACCCCGGCCCCGTAGAAACACTCTCGCTCATCGGCAGATTTGGTCGGCCGGGCCACGAACTTCGAGTTTTACAGCAGACGCGCCGCTTCTTTCGCAAAGTAGGTCACGATAAAATCCGCTCCCGCGCGCCGCATTCCCGTCAGCGACTCCAGAATCGCTCGCTCACGATCGAGCCAGCCTTTCTCGAACGCCGCCTGCAGCATCGAGTACTCGCCCGAAACCTGGTAAGCGCCAATCGGCACATCCACGCGCTCGCGCGCCGCTCGCACCACGTCAAGATAAGGCATCGCCGGCTTCATCAGAATCATGTCCGCGCCCTCGGCCAGGTCGAGATCGATCTCGCGCATCGCCTCGCGCAGATTCGCCCCGTCCATCTGGTAACTGCGCCGGTCGCCGAACTGCGGCGCCGAGTCGGCCGCTTCGCGGAACGGCCCGTAAAACGACGATGCAAACTTCGACGCGTAGCTGAGAATCGGCGTCATCGCGAACCCAGCCGCGTCGAGCCCGCGCCGAATGGCCTCCACGCGCCCGTCCATCATGTCGCTCGGCGCCACAACGTCTGCGCCTGCGCGCGCCTGACTCACCGCCGTCCGCGCCAGCAGGTCGAGCGTCGGGTCGTTTTCCACTTCGAGCCCTTCGCGTCCTTCCACCACTACGCCGCAGTGGCCGTGGCTGGTATATTCGCACAGGCAAACGTCGGCAATCAGCACCAGCTTCTTCGCGGCCTCGGATTGCTTGAGCGCGCGCAACCCCTGCTGCACAATGCCGTTCTCGTCCCACGCGCCTGTGCCCTGGTCGTCCTTCGATTCCGGTAGTCCGAACAGCAGAAGCCCGCCAATGCCGAGTTGCGCGGCCTCTTCGGCTTCGCCCACCGCTTCGTCCACCGAGAGGTTGAACACGCCCGGCATCGACCCCACAGCGTTGCGCACGCCCTTGCCCGGGCACAGGAACAGCGGATAGATAAGGTCGCCCGGCTCGAGCGTGGTTTCGCGCACCAGCGCGCGCAGCCGTTCGCTCCGCCGCAGCCGGCGCATCCGGACATCAGGAAATGCCATGCCTCGATTGTATGGCCTGTGACTATTCAGAGCTGTTCGTACAGGGTCGAGTTCCGGTAGCCCAGCAGCATCACCAGCGTCCAGATGCCGAGCGCCGTGCCCAGCGGAAAGCGGATCAGGCTCAGAATCGCCACGATGATGGCCAAAATGCGGCCCCACTGCGTGTACTCGAGCAGTCCCCATCCGGCAACCACTGCCAGCACCGAGCGCACAACCAGAGACAACCACGCCAGGTGCATCACGGGAATGAGCCAGTTTGGCGGCGGACCGCCGCGCGCCCAGGGCCCGTTCGTCCAGGTCCAAACGCCGCCCAGCAGGAGTGTTCGCGCAAAACTCAGGGCCGCAAAGCCCAGCAGCAGCGACACTCCAGCGTAGACAAACCAGACCACCCCCAGCGCCTTCACCCGGCTTCGATAGTGCTCCAGCTCGAACCCGAAGCCCGGAACCGGCGGGACCGGCGGCGCAACAGGCCGCCCGCACTGCGGGCAAATTGTCTGGCCCGCGGCCAGAGCCTGACCACATCCGCTGCAATACATGCTGCCTCCAGTTGCTGCGGGCAATTGCTCGTTGCAAGCCATGGTACGCGAGAACTCCCGGCCCGGTTCCCGATCGGCAAATTTCTGCTGGCCGTTGAGGATGGCAATTAGGACCGGGGTTATGCTGGAACCAGGCAAATGAGCCAGCCTGGAGTCTTCCTCACAGCCGAGTGGCGCAACTTGGTGATGTTCAATTATGTCGTCGATCCGGCGCTTCTCGCGCCCTTCGTTCCTGCCGGCACCGAGCTCGATTTTTTTGAAGGCTGCACGTACGTGAGCCTCATCGGATTTGAATTCAACCACACCCGTGTCATGGGTTTTTCCGTCCCGTTCCATCGGTCCTTCGAGGAAGTGAACCTGCGATTTTACGTCCGGCGATCTTCGCGCCGCGGCGTCGCCTTTATCCGAGAGCTGGTGCCCCGGCTGGCCATTGCAGTTGTAGCGCAGCTAGCCTTTGGTGAGAACTATTCGCGAACGGCGATGTTCCACCGCGTCAGCGTTCGGTCCGGCTCCGAGCCGGTGCAGGCGGAGTTTTCCTGGGGCTATGGCAAACGCCGCTGCGCGATGCAAATTGAAACCGAAGACGCCGCCAGTGTGCCGACCAATGGATCGGTTGGCCAATTCATCACCGAGCATTATTGGGGATACTCGGCGCAGCGTGATGGCGGCTCTCTTGAGTACGAAGTGCAGCATCCACGCTGGCCAGTGCAGAACGCGAAGCACGCACGATTCACGGGAGATGCGTCGCGCTTCTACGGGCCGGAATTTGCGGGAATTTTGTCGCGTCCTCCCGATTCGGCCTTCTTCGCCCTGGGTTCGCAGGTAACGGTCTTCCGCGGCCGGCGAATCCAGTAGACCCCGGCAAGTCAGCTCCGGCGGTCCATCCTTGCAGTTTTCTTACGTCTCCCGTGCAACAATCGCAATCGTGAGTAATGCGGTTATGACCGTGACTTCCCTCGAGCCCGGCGCCATGCTCGACCGTTACCGGCTCGACGCCGTGGTCGCCCGCAGCGGCATGGCCACGCTCTACCGCGCCACCGATCTTGGCACCGGCCTCACCGTCGCCGTTAAAGTTCCGCATCCGGAGATGGAGTCGGACCCTGTGCTCGTCGAGCGCTTCCGCCGTGAGCAGGAGATCGGCCAGGAACTCGATCATCCGGGCATCGTAAAGGCCTTTGCCGGCGAAAACCGCAGTCGCCGCTATATGGTGCTGGAATGGGTCGAAGGCCGTCTCTTGCGCACGCTCCTGAATGAACAGCAGCGCCTGCCTGTCGACCGCGCCGTCGCTCTCACGCTTCAGATCTGCGATGCGCTCGACGCTATGCACAAGCACGGCGTGGTGCATCGCGACCTTAAGCCCGAAAACATCATGGTGGGTCCGGATGTCGCCGGTATTGACGGCCGCGTCAAGATTATTGATTTTGGCATCGCCATGAAAGAGGACGCGCGCCGCATCACGCATACCGAGCTGTCGCCGGCGCTCGGCACGCCCGATTACATTGCGCCCGAACAGGTGAAGGGCCAGCGTGGCGACCAGCGCAGCGATATCTACGCCCTGGGAGCAATGCTCTACGAGATGCTCACCGGCCAACCGCCGTTCACCGGCCCCAACCCGCTGGCAGTGATGAATGAGCGCCTGCTCAACGATCCCGCTCCGGCGCGCTCGCTCAATCCGCAGATCTCGCCACAGGTCGACGAGATCCTGCGCCGCGCCCTCGAGCGCGACCCGCGCCATCGCTACGCAACCGCGGCAGAGATGGCCTGGGAACTCGAGCATCCTGAGCTGGTGGGCGTGGACGAAGGCGCGCGCAGCCTGGCTGTTCGCGGCAGGCTCGCGCTCAATCCGCGCAGGCTGCTGCTCTACGCCGCGCTGGCCGTGGTGCCCGTTGTGTTGTTCGTGATCATGCTGCTGTTTGCGCGGCGGTGAGTCTTACCGGTACGACTCGTCGCGGTGAATCACAAACTCCGGATACGCTCCGCCGCCAAGCTCGCGCAGGTCCATGCCCAGGCGCTCGCCGTCGGGATCGACACGGAAAGCAATCACGCGGTTAAGCAGCGCGAACAGAAGATAAACCAGCGGCAGAACTACGCCAACGAGCGCAGCGATGCCCACCAGTTGCGCCAGCAGTTGTCCGCTGCGCCCGGCAAACAGCCCCGCGGCAAAAATTCCCCAAAGCCCTGCCGCGGCATGCGCTGTGATGGCTCCCGATGGATCGTCGATCGAAAGAGCCAGCTCCAGCAGCTCAACCATCAACGGCGTGAAGACGCCGGCGACCAGCCCAACGAAGATCGCCGCGCCGGGCGAGATCACGGCCGCGCAACCGGTTGATGCAACCAGTCCCGCGAGCCAGCCGTTGGCGCACAGGCTTGCGTCCGGTTTGCCAAAGCGCGCGCGCGTGATTGCAAACGTCGCCGCCAGCGCAGCGCAGGCCTCCAGCATCGTGTTCACCGCCGTCACCGGCAGAGCCTGGAACGGCGCGCGCAGCCACAGGATCGCGCCGGCCACATTCCACGCCAGCCACCCCACCAGCGCCACAAAACAACCGAAGAGCACGTAAGCCGCGTTATGGCCGGGCATGGCCGTTGACAGTC
>JASIJW010000741.1:0-19379 GCA_030050035.1 Acidobacteriaceae bacterium
CGCGCGCAAGCCCCGCAAGATCGCACGCCTTGAAGGCCTCCACCGCCATCTCGCGAATTTTCTTGGCCTCGGCCTTCGTCAGCTTTGCCGGGATGACCGGCACGGACCCCTCCGACAGGTACTTCGCCTCGTAGTCGTAAAACTCCTTGCCGGGAATGATCTCGCCCACCACGCTGGCCTTCGGATCATCATTGCCCAGCACGGCAACTTCCAGCTCGCGCGCGCGCCCCGATTTTCCGCCTACGCCTTCTTCGACGATCAGCTTGCGGTCGTACTTCGCCGCCAGCTCCAGCGCCGGTCCCAGCTCCTTGCGATCGTGCGCCTTGCTGATGCCCACCGACGAGCCTAGGTTCGCCGGCTTCACAAACAGCGGATACTTGAGCTTGGCTTCAACGCGCGCAATCGCCTTGCGCGGCGACTTTTCCCACTCCGGGCGCAGCAGCGTAACGTGCTTCACAATCGGCAGCCCGGCCTGCGCGAACAGCCGCTTCATCGCGTCCTTATCCATGCCGGCCGCCGAGCCGAGCACGCCCGAGCCCACGTAAGCGATGCCGGCCAGCTCGAACAGCCCCTGAATCGTCCCGTCCTCGCCAAACGTGCCGTGCAGCACCGGAAAGACGACATCGAGGGACTCGCCGTCCAAGCGGTCCTTTTTCACGAGCTCCTTGCTAACACCCGGCTCCGGCGCCAGCAGCGTGGGAATGCCTTCATGCAGCAGCCGCGCACCCGGCGTGGCCTCGGGGTCGCCCGCGCGCAGGCGACGAACCGCCGTGCTGCTGTTGCCTTCCAGCAGACCATGTGCATCGGCCGCAGCCAGCCATCGGCCTTCCTTGGTAATGCCAATTGGCGTCACATCGAATTTGTTTCGATCAATCGCTTTCAATATGGAAGCGGCGGAGAGCAGCGAAACCTCGTGCTCGCCGCTGCGCCCGCCAAACAGAATCCCCACCCGGAGTTTGCGTGTCATCTCTTCGATTTTAGGCTTGGCGGCGGGCCGGGCACCGGCGCCCATCGGCCGGAACCGGAGTCTTTCCTCGGCCAAAGTGATTCCCGGAACGGAATCGCTCTCTAGATGAACAAAACCTGCCGCCCGAATCATCTCGCCGTATACTGGTGCGGGCCGTGAACCCTTCAAGGAGCTACCGCCATGAAAATCTTCGCGATCGCCTTGCTCGCGGCTGCTGCTGGTACGGCCGCGGCCCAGCCGTCGAAACCCATGCAGATGCCTCCGATGAATGCCGGCTCGCGAGCCGGCGAGCATCTAGGCACGGTATCGTTTCCGGTCTCCTGCTCGGCCTCCGTGCAGGCATCGTTCAACCGCGCGGTCGCCCTGCTGCATGATTTCTGGTATGCCGAGGCACAGGCGCAGTTCGAGCGCATTGCCGCCGCCGATCCGGGTTGCGCCATGGCGCATTGGGGCGTCGGCATGAGCGTCTTTCACCAGATATGGGAACGGCCCGACCCGCAGACCATGAAGCTCGGCTGGGCGGAGATCGAAAAAGCGCAGGCGCTTCACGCAAAAACGGAACGCGAGCGGGATTACGTCGCGGCGCTGGCGGCATTTTACAAGCCCGGCGATCAGGGCTATATCGAGCGCGTAACCGCGTACTCGAACGCCATGGGGGCGCTTTATAAGCAATATCCCCATGACGTGGATGCTGGGGCATTCTACGCGCTTTCGCTGCTTGCCTCGGTGCCGCCCAGGGACACGAGCCTTAAGCTCAACCGCGAGGCTATGGCTGTGCTGGCGCCGCTCTACGCCGGCAATCCCGATAATCCGGGCGTGGATCATTACATCATTCATGCCTGCGACAATCCCGCAATGGCCAGGGACGGACTGACCGCGGCCGTGCGCTACGGCGAGATCGCTCCCTCGGGCGCGCACGCCGCGCACATGCCCGGGCACATCTTCGCGCGGCTAGGCATGTGGCCGCAGGATATTGAGGCTCAGCTCGCCTCGATCCGCGCCTCCGAAGCTGCCGAGTCGCATCACGAGAGCGGTCTGATGGATGAGCCCCACTCCTACGATTTCCTGATGTACGCCTATCTGCAGAGCGGGCAGGACCGGAATGCGAAGGCGGTGCTCGGCAAAGTCGATTCCGTGTTAAGCCGCATCGCAGCGATGCCCGGCATGGGAAGCGACCATATGCCCGGCATGATTGGCTATTACCAGACGAAATTTCCCGTATTCTATGCGCTGGAGAGGCGCGACTGGCAGGCGGCGGCAGCGCTTCAGCCGGTAGCGGGCGCATTGCCGGAAGATGCGGCGATCACCTGGTGGGCACGCGCCATTGCCGACGGACACCTGCGCCGCGTCGCGCAGGCCCGTGCCGATCTTGCGCAGTATGACGTGCTGATGGCCGAAGCAAAGAAGGGTCCGAACGCCTACGAGGCCGAAGGGACCTGGGCGCAGATCGAACGCAATGAAGTTGTGGCCTGGACGAGCTTTTCGGCAGGGGAGCAAAACGACGCGCTCCAGCATATGCGGATGGCGGCCGACCTGCAGGATAAGGTGGGCCAGAGCGAAGTGGATATTCCCGCGCGCGAGATGCTCGGCGACATGCTGCTTGAGCTTCACCAGCCGCAGAATGCTCTCGCCGAGTATCGCACCGCGCTCAAGCTCAGTCCCAACCGCTTTAACGGCCTGTACCACGCTGGCGTTGCCGCAGAACAAGCCGGCGACAAGGCTTCGGCTACACAGTTTTTCAGCGCGTTGCTCAAATCGGCCGGCAATGGCGAAGCATCGGCCCATCCGGAACTGGCTCACGCCAGAAGTTTCGTGAGCGGGAAACAGGAATCCAGCCCTGCTCTCTGAGCGGGCTGTCTTAGGTTGTTATCTTTGGTGTCGCGCGTCTTCGCGCTCAGCCACGCCTCAACAGCCGTGAACTCATCCCCGCCGCCAGCGCCACGCCGCCCAGCGCAAACAGCATCGGGAAGCATTCGATGGTATACCGCGCCTCAGGCGCATTCACCGTAAGCAGCAGCGCGCTGCGTAGCAGCATATAGGCAAGTAGAGCCTTCCAGAATCGGGGCCGCAGCCAAAGCCCCACTGCAGCCAGCAGCAGGTAAGCCGCGTTCAGCGCCGCGTAGAACCAGCTGAAGCGCGTCTCCGCGCGATGATGGCCATACACCCACCAGTCCAGATCGATGGGCAGATTTTCGACGCGCGGCCGCAGCCACATATCCGCCACGCGCCCCAGCGGCAGCCACACATAATACCGAACCGGATGCGCCACGATCCGCTCCTCGGCCAGCCGCTCAAAGCTGGCATCCACCGCGGGCGTCAGATTGTAGCCCGCCGCGTTGTACTCGCCAACCACCGCATCCGTCTCCGCTCTCTGCGCGTCGGAGTCGAAGGCTCGCGCCGGCAGCTTGTTCACGTCCAGCGGCTCATCCGGCACATTCCAGTAGATGTCGTACGTCGAAGAGAAATCCAGGCACCAGGTCTGCACCCAGCGCTCGAATCCCGGTTGCGCATCCTCGCCCGGATCGGTGGCCATGCGCGGCGCCAGCGGTTGAAACACGTGGAACACGCGCCAGTTTCGCGCCGTCCACGCAGCAAAAGGCGCAAGCGCAACGAGCGCACACACCACAGCCATGCGAGCCATCCGCGGCGAATTCTTCGGCTTTCCATGCCGCGCCCCCGCCACCATCGCCGGCACAAAAGCCACGGCCGCCAGCGCGCCATCGGGCCGCAGCAGCGCAGCCCACGTCACGGCCAATGTGAACACAAGCGCACTCGTCCACGCCTGTCGGTCGAAACTTGTCCGCTCGCAAAACCGCGCCATCGCCCACATCGCCAGCGCCAGCGCAAACAGCGTAGGCGCCTCAGCCAGCGGAGCCGCGGCATACGACGCCGTAAACGGGCAAAGCACGGCCAGCCATAGCGTGGCCCATCCCGCGCGCCGCGCAAAAATTTCATCGCCTGGCCGAACCCCCTGCGCCGCCCGCCGTGCAAAATCCGCCAGGAGCACGCAACCGGCGAGTTCCAGCGCAATCTGCACGCAGCAAACGGCAAAGTAATTTTCGGTCCCGAACACCCGGAAACACGCGGCCAGAAAAAACGGGTATCCCGGCAGCCGCAGCAGTGTCGGATACACCGCGCCATTCGCCGCCGTTAGCGCGTACCGTCCATGAAGCAACAAATTTTTCGCAATTCCGCCGTAAACCGCGGCATCGCCCAGCGAGTCGCCATTGACGTCAAAGAGCCAGCGCAGCATCCCGAGCCGCAGCACCAGGCCGGCGGCCAGCGCCACCGAGCCCCAGGCTACAACCCTCTTTGTAAGGGCCGGCCTGACAAATAGATCGTGTCCCGCCACGCCCGCACCCCGCGCGTTGCATTGACTCTCTTCCACGCCTTCCATACGATTTTCTTTGTATAGCCTAGAACGTTTTCGCGGCTTGAGTGTATTGCGCTTAATTTCCGGCCGCGTCGCTCTTTGCACTGGCACGGGCTCTACCGCTGGTGCGTCCAACAGAAAGCAGACGGGAGCAAACGAGCGATGGCGCTATCCTGCACAATGTTATAAGGTTCGCGGAGACAATTCCGGTTCATGCCCGATCGACAGATTTTTTACGACCCCCAACGCAAGCGTTGGAAGCGGCTGCGCCGTATCCTTGACGCGGGCGCCGTTGTGTTCACACTGGTGGTCGTGGCCTTTGTTCTGAACGTTTTCCGCCTGCGCCCGCTGCCTGAGCTGTTGCTGCCCATTCCGCGCCATAACTACCGCGCCCTGCCTGACCGCGCCGATCTTTATCGCCCGCTCTACCGCCCGGCGCGCTCGCAGCGGCCCGCCCGCCGCAAAACCGGCCGCCGGCCCTCTGACATTCCCCTCAACACCGGCGAAGGACTGCGTGCCGCCTACTACGTCCAGGACGACGCGGCCAGCTTCAGTTCCCTCAAAGAGCATGTTCACCAGATTGACATGCTCTTCCCGCAATGGCTCCATGTCGACTCGCCCAGCGGCACCCTCATGATGATGAGCGGCGACAATCTGCGCGAGTACCCGGTCATCCAGGGCGCCACCATCCATGACCCAGACGACATGAACAAGGTCAAGCGGGTCATCCAGCAGGCGCACGAAGACACAGAAATCTTCCCGCAACTCAATAACTTCAATCCGCACACGCAAACCTGGGATGAGGGCATGGGCGCTGTCCTCCAGGATCCCGATAAAGCCGCTACCCTGCGTGCGCAGATCATACGCTTTCTCACCGCGTATCCGGCCTATCGCGGCCTCTCCTTCGACATCGAAAGCATTCCCGACGACGCCGACCCGGCCTACCTCGCCTTCATTCAGGCCCTCTACGCGGAAATGCACCCGCTCAACCTGACGCTCTATGTGAACGTGCCGGTTTCCACCAGCGACTCCGACCTCAAGCAGATCGCTGCCAACTCCGACGCCATCGTGCTGATGAACTACGACCAGCACGAGGCTACCAGCGACCCTGGGCCGGTGGCGGCGCAAAGTTGGTTCGTCGGCAACCTCGAGCGCGTGCTCAAGGTGGTGCCCAAGAACAAGCTCATCTGCGCCCTCGGTAACTACGGTTACGACTGGACGCTGTCCATCCCCAGCCGCAAGAGCCATCGCAAACCGGAGGTGCTCAACACCGACGATCTATCGGTCTCCGACGCCTGGGAGCGCGCCTCCGATGCCGACGCCGATCTCGACCTGAACTACGACACCCTCAACCCGCATTTCGAGTACATCGACGAGGACAACAACCAGCGCCACGTCGTCTGGTTTCTCGATGCCGTCACCGTGCTCAATGAAATGCGCGCCGCGCGCCAGCTAGGCCTGCAAACCTTTGCCCTCTGGCGTCTCGGCGAGGAAGACAGCTCGCTCTGGAACATCTGGGACCGGCCCAGCGCACCCACCTCACTCAGCGCGCTCGGCATTGTGCAGCCGGGTCATGACGTCGATACAGAAGGCGACGGCGACATTCTGCGCATCACCGGGCTTCCGCAGCCCGGCAAGCGCACAGTTGAGGTCGATACTGACGAGCCGGATCCGCGCAAAAAGCTCATCATCGACGAGCACATGGACGTGTATCCGCACACGTATACCGTCGAGCAGTACGGCTACCATCCCAACGAAGTTGCGCTCTCTTTCGATGACAGCCCCGATCCTACGTGGACGCCGAAGATTCTCGACATCCTGAAGGCCAAGAATGTGAAGGGAACCTTCATGGTGATCGGCGAAGAGGGCGCGCAGCACGTTGGCCTCCTGCGGCGCATCGTCCGCGAAGGCAACGAGATCGGCAGCCACACCTGGACCCACCCCGATATCAGCGAAATCTCCAGGCGTCAGCTCGATCTCGAGATCAACCTCACCGAGCGCCTGTTTGAAAGCAAGCTCGGCGTGCAGCCGATGTACTTCCGCCCGCCTTACGACATCGATGAAGAGCCCGACACCGACGATGAAGCTGCGCCCGCCTGGTATATCCAGCAGAAGGGCTACATCATCATCGGCAGCAAGATCGATACCGACGACTGGGACGAGAATCCCAGGAAAACCACTCCGGAGATTATCGACTCGGTTTTCACTCAGTTGCAGACCATGAAGACCAAGCCGCAGTTCCGCGGCTCCGTCATCCTCATGCACGATGGCGGCGGCGACCGCTCCGTCACTGTGGCCGCGCTCGGCCCTCTCATCGACGCGCTGCGTGCCCACGGCTACAAGGTCGTGCCTGTCAGCGCCCTCATGGGCAAGACCACCGCGCAAGTCATGCCGCCGCTCGGCTTCTGGGCGCGCGTGCGATCCATCCCCGATTCCATCGCCTTCTCAGCCCTCGACATCGTCGGCACCCTCATCGTTCTGGTCTTCTTCATCGGCGACGTTCTGATGAGCGCCCGCCTCGTTCTGGTCGGAGTGCTCGCCATGATCGACCGCCTCCGCAAGCCGCGCACCGCCGCCTCGCCGGTTTATCAGCCGCGCGTCGCCGTTCTCATCCCCGCCTATAACGAAGAGAAAGTCATCGTGCGCACCATCCGCTCGGTGCTCAACTCCGATTACAAAAATTTGCACGTCATTGTCGTCGATGATGGCTCATTGGATCGCACCGCCGAAGTGGCCGCCGCGGCCTACGCGCAGCAGATCGCCTCGGGCCGCGTGCAGGTGCTCACCAAGGCCAACGCAGGCAAGGCCGCCGCGCTCAACTACGCGCTCGAGCGCATCCACGAAGAGGTCTACGTCGGCATCGACGCCGATACCGTCATCGCCGCCGATGCCATTTCGAAACTCGTCGCTCACTTCGAAGACCAGAAAATCGGCGCCATGGCCGGCAACGCCAAAGTGGGCAACCGCGTGAACCTCTGGACGCGCTGGCAGGCCCTCGAGTACATCACCAGCCAGAACTTCGAGCGCCGCGCGCTCAATCTCTTCCACGTCGTAACCGTGGTGCCGGGCGCCATCGGCGCCTGGCGCACGGCCGCCGTAAAAGACGCCGGTGGTTACCCGCTCAACACCGTCGCTGAAGACGCCGACCTCACCATGAGCCTGCTCGAGCGCGGCTACAAAGTGGACTACGAGGACCGTGCCCTGGCCTACACCGAGGCGCCGGTAGATGCGAAGGGCCTTATGCGCCAGCGCTTCCGCTGGTCCTTCGGCACGCTGCAAGCGGTCTGGAAGCATCGCGCCGCATTCGCCCGTAACAAGGCCATGGGCCTGTTTGCGCTGCCCAACATTCTCATCTTCCAAATGCTGCTGCCGCTGGTCTCGCCATTCATTGACCTTATGTTCGTGGCGGGCGTAATCAATTTCTTCGTCGATCGGCACTACCACCCCGAGGCAGCCTCGCCGGCAAGCTTCGAGAAACTGGTCCTCTATTTCCTCGCCTTCTTGGTGATCGACTTCATTACCTCATCGTTAGCCTTCTGCCTGGAGCGCCGTCACCCGGCCAACAAGGGCGACGCATGGCTGCTCTTCCACATCTGGCTGCAGCGCTTCGCCTACAGGCAGGTATTCTCGGTAGTGCTGTTCAAGACGCTCAAGCGCGCCATCGACGGCAAGCCCTTCAACTGGGACAAGCTCGAGCGTACAGCCAAGATGAGCAAAACAACTGACGCGCTGGTGGAAGCGAGCTAGCTCCGCGTGAGGCGTTACGGCGCCGGCAGCACGGCCAGATTCTGCGGTTGCGCGATCGCATACGGCGAGCCCGGCGCCTCAACCACGCCGTAGCCGTTAAACGTAAACACGTACAGCTTGTCTGCGCTGCGGCTGAGCGCGTATAAGATCCCGGCGCTATCCCAGAAGCATTGGTCGATGCTGTCGCTGGTAAGCAGGCCTGCTCCGGCCGTGACCGGGTTCGCGCCGTTGAAATCGAAAACCTGCAGGCCGGTGGTGCCGGCGACCGCCAGCAGCCTGCCGGAAGGCGATATCTTCAAGTTGTTCACCATGCCTACCTGCGTCGCGAGCATATTGGCCGCGGTGCTGGTGGTCGACAGTGCACCGTTGCTCGCCGCCGTGTAAACCGCGATCTGCGCCGGCTCATCGGAAGTGAAAGTTTGATCATTCACCGGCTGCATCACGATGGCCACGTGATTCGCGTTGTCCGTTGCGGCTATCGACGGGCAATAGAAATGCCCTGCAGGCGGCGTGGGCGGCGTGGCGGCATTGACCTCAGTAAGCAGCCCGTTGCTCGCGCGCTGGAATCCAGCGATGATCCAGTCTTCGTCGGCGATGCAAGAAGCCGTATACGCAAACGTGTCGCTGGCTACGAACGCCGCCGGCTCTGAAAGAAAGTTATTGCCGCCGCTGTTTCCCAGCGCAGTAAGCGCACCATTCGATCCCACGGCAAACGACTCGTAGGTGTTGTTCGCGCAGTCGCTGCCCCTGAAGTTCAGGTCGTAAACGGTTGCGCCTGTGTTGTCGAAGAACAACTGCCCCAGCGAATTGCAGTTACCCCCGCCAGACGGGCTGGGGATTCCCGCATTGGTCGTCGTCTCGTGCGTAAGCGCGCCGCCCAAGCCGACTGCGTACGACTCCAGGTCGAATCCGTCGCTGTTATCCGCGATAAGCTGACTGCCGCTCACCGCCATCTGCGTCACATCGCCCGCAAACGGCGAGCCGCCGATGGGTGTAAGCGCGCCACTGCTGGCCGCAGCAAACGCCTGAATCTCATCGCCGCCGCCGGTGGGCGCCGCGCTCGAAACATACACGTACGCCACGCTCGCCGCCGCGGAGCCCGAAGACAACGCCGGTGATGACGTTGGCGATGATGTTGGCGACGGACTTGTCATGTACGTGTTCGTGTTGATGTGCGGAGAACCGCACGCCGCCAGAAAAAGTCCGGAGCTGAAGGCGAGGAAAGAGGCGCCGCGCCGAAGTATGATCGGACAAAAAGACATACCTATCCTCCTCCATGCCAAAGGCCGGCTGGAGTGAATAAAATGGGGCCCTCTTTTTTATGAGGACTAGGCCTGACTAGGCCTTATTGGTACAAGCAGCTTGGATGCTCAGTACTGCGCAGGGGTGGTGCAGACGCACCGTGCCCGCTGTTCATCGCGCGAAAGATCGCGCGGCAATGCGGGCGCATTGTGCAGAAAAATCGCGGGTTCTTTGGAAAGGTCACTGGAGGGAGTGCCCCACTCCGGGGTTGACTCTCACGGCGTCTTCTTTTTTTGCCGCCAGGGTGGGCTCGCAATGCATTGCATTCAATCAGTGAGGCGAACGGAGCCTACGGAACCACAGCCCAGGGAACCGTCGAGAGTCGCACTCCCGGCGGCGCATAGCTGAGCTCATGAGTGCGCGGATCCCAGGTCAGATCGAGCGCGTCCTGGTGAGCGCCGTTCACGAGAATCGCCACCAGCAGCACGTTGCCGTACATCCGAGCCGCGGCAATGCGGAAACTGTGGATGCCGTGATACTCGGCATCGGGGCTGCTGGGGCTCCAGTCGCTCTCGAAGCTCGTCGCGCCCGGAGGGCCGGAGAACGGATACGTGCCGTGACGCTCGGGATGCTGCTCCCAGTTCTTGTCGTGAATCCACACGCCGTAGGCGGACTTGAGATCGTTACGCTCCAGGTCCTTCATGAAGCGGTTCACGGCGGCCCGGCCGAACAGGTGGTTGTTCCAGTTCCAGGGCCAGTCGATGGGCCGTCCGGCCAGTAGCCACCACAAAATAAACAGAACGATGATTGTGGCGGCAGAAGTCCACGCAATCAGGCGGTTGCGGCGGGCGCGCGCTTCGTCAAAGGCTGGAGCGTCAAGCAGCGTCATCGTTTAGGAACCTCAAAACGTCACGGTCTCGATAAGACCGGGCTCAAAAGATCGGATGGCAGGCGCAGGCCGTTCGCCGCGCGCCAATTCCTTCCTTAATTCATTAGACACCATTGGCATCTGTTCTGTTTCCAATGGCTTCGCCAATTGGAGGCCAAAAGGGGTCTGCTATCCATCTTTCGTTCGAACTATAATCGCCCCATGCCATTCCCCGGCGATCCGCGACGCAAATCTGTGGCCCTGCTCGCAGGCGGTGTCATGCTGGTCTTCGTGTTGCTGGGAACGCTGCAGTGGTTCAACACCTCCAAAGTCGATTTCCTTGATCCCGAGACCTACGGGCAGACGATGTTCCTCACCGCGCTCGAGGGGCTGCTGTTTCTGCTGCTCCTCCTGCTGCTGGTCATGCTCTTTCGCACGGTGCTCAAGGTTTACGTGGGCCAGGGTTCCAGCGGCGTCGCCACTCGGCTGCGTTCGCGCATGGTGCTTGGCGCAGTCATCATAACGGTTACGCCCGCCGCGCTGATGTGCCTGTTCAGCTATTTTCTGATGAACCGCTCGCTCGAGCGGTGGTTCTCGCCCAACTCCTCGCAACTGCGTGACGACTCGACCCGCGTCGTGGTGGAGTTGGCTGATTACGTTGCCAGCAATGCGCGCGGCGAAGCGGAATCGATTGCAGCCTCCGGCGCTCCGGACAAGCCGCTGCCGCAGCTCCAGCAGGTGCTCGACTCGCACCGCGTCACGCTCCAGGGCGGCTTTGTCGAGATCTATGACAAGGACCGCCATCCGATCGCCAGCTTCCAGGCGCCGGCGGAATCGACGCCGGTAATCCTGCTCGCGTCCACCGACGGTCGCGAGCGGAGTGGCACTCCGCTGCGCGGGCCGCTTCCTGCAGCGCTGCTATGGGCGGCGCAGCGCCGCGGCATGCCTGCGCTCCGCGTCGGCAATGACCAGTACGCGCTGGGCATGGCGACAACTGCGTCAGGCAAGATTGTTGTTGCGGCGCTGCCCATGCCTCAGGGCTTGAATGACTCAATGGCGCGCATCCGCGCCGGCACAGACGAATACTGGCGGCTCTTCCGCGCGCGCAGAAGCATCCACACCACGCTGTCGCTGATGCTGCTGCTGGTTACGGTCTTCGTGTTCTTCGCGAGCGTGTGGCTGGCCGTGTTTCTTTCCAAGCAAATCACGCACCCGGTCGAAGCGCTGGCCGACGCGATGGATGAGATTTCCGCAGGCAAGTACAGCCATCGCGTAGAGACGGTTGCCACCGGCGAGATGGCCGACCTGGTGCGCTCATTCAACCACATGGCCGCCGATCTGGATGCGAGCCGGCAGCTTGCCGAAACATCGCAGGCGCAGTTGACCACGGCCAACCAGGCGATCGAAGAACGCCGGCGCGAGCTTGAAACCATCGTCGAAACCATCCCCAGCGGCGTGGTTACGCTCGACTCAGCAGGCGTAGTCCTGCAATCGAATCGCGCCTTCGACGACTTGATTGGCCGCGCAGAGGAATCGCTGGTGGGCGAGCGCGTCGAATCTCTCTTCCCGGTCGAATGCGCCGACGACATCGCCAGCCTCATCCGCCGCGGGCAGCGGATGGGCGCCGCATCCACCGAAATGGAATTTCCCGCGCGCGGCCGCACGCTTCATCTCGCCGTGACCAGCGCGCGCCTCGAACTGTCGCACGGCCGGCCGGGAACCGTGCTCGTCGTCGAAGACACCACGGAACTGCTGCGCGCCCAGCGCCAGCTTGCCTGGAAGGAAGTGGCGCAGCGCGTCGCGCACGAGATTAAAAACCCGCTCACCCCCATCGCGCTCAGCGCCGAGCGCATCGGCCGGCATCTTGACCGCGGGCAGGCCGACTCGCCCAACGTCATCCGCAAGTGCAGCGAGGTGATCCTGGGATGCGTGGGGACCCTGCGCACGCTGGTGGATCAGTTCTCCGCTTTGGCGCAGTTCCCCGCCACGCAGCCGCGACCCTGCGACGTGAACCTGGTGGCCGAACAGGCGCTTGCGCTGTTTGCCGGCCGGCTCGATGGCATCACCGTGCAGCGCGATCTGGAGCCGGAGCTGCCGCTGGTGATGGCCGATCCCGAAGCCATCCGCCGCGCGCTGGCCAACCTCATCGACAACGCCGCCGAGGCCATGCATGGCAGCCTGTTGCGCGTGCTCGGCGTTCACACCGCGCTCAGTGAAGACGGCGCAGCCGTTGAAGTCGTTGTCTCCGACACCGGCCACGGCCTTACCGATCAGATTCGCGAGCGGCTCTTTCTGCCGTTTTATTCCACCAAGCATCGCGGCACCGGTCTTGGCCTCGCGATTGCGGCCAAAATCGTGCAGGAGCACCGCGGCACCATTCGCGCTGAATCGAACAGCCCCAAGGGCGCGCGCTTCGTAATGCGGCTGCCGCTGGTGGAGACAGCGCAGTCCACGGCGCATGAAGAAACCGGCGCGGGAGCCCGAGCGTGAACAGCAGCGTGGCAAAGGTGCCCATTCAATGAATCACATCCTGGTGGTCGACGACGAAGCGGAGATTCGCAACTCGCTCGAGGAGATCCTCCGTGAGGAAGATTATGGCGTGACCTGCGCGGCCTCGGCGGCCGAGGCCATGATTATGCTCGACGACGCGCCTTACGATGTGGTGCTGCTCGATATCTGGCTTCCGGACCGCGACGGCCTCGAAGTGCTCACCGACATCCGCCGCATGAGCACCGAGTCGCGGCCTGAGGTAATCATCATCAGCGGCCACGGCACCATTGAGACCGCTGTGAAGGCTACCAAGCTCGGCGCCTATGATTTTCTCGAAAAGCCGCTCTCGCTCGAACGGACGCTCATCGTGCTGAAAAATGCCGTCGAAGCGCGGCGGCTGCGCACCGAGAACGAGGAATTCAAGCGGCAGTTCAGCGCCAATGCCGTGCTCACCGGCGAAAGTGTGCCGGTAAAGGCGCTGCGCCAGCAGATCCGCCTGATGGCGCCTACCAACGGCCGCGTACTCATTTACGGCGAGTCGGGCACGGGCAAGGAACTGATCGCGCGCGCCATCCATGCCGAAAGCCTGCGCCGCGACCGCGTCTTCGTGGAGCTGAATTGCGCGGCCATTCCCGAATCGCACATTGAAGCTGAGTTGTTCGGCTCGCGCCGTGGCGCGCAGCCGGGTGGGTTGCCCGGCAACAGTCCCGGAAACGGTCCCGGCATCGTTCCTGGCATTGTCATCGACCAGCGCGGCACGCTCGAGCGCGCCGACGGCGGCACTCTCTACCTCGACGAAGTCGGCGACATGAGCCTCAAGACCCAGGCCAAGGTCTTGAGCGCCCTCGACGACCAGATGTTCACGCCAGTAGGCGGCTCTCAGCCGCTGCGTGTGGATGTGCGCCTGATCGCCTCGACCAACAAGGATCTCGAGGAGGAGATCGCCAAGGGCAACTTTCGCGAAGACCTGTTCTACCGGCTCAACGTGGTGCCGTTTTTCGTTCCGCCGCTGCGCGAGCGAAAAGAAGACATTCCGCTGCTGGCCCGTGAATTCCTGGCCGACTTCGGCCGCCAGTATGGCCGTCCACGTATCGAGATTGGCGAAGAAGCGCTCGAAACCCTTGCCGCATATCACTGGCCGGGCAACGTGCGCGAGCTAAAAAACGTAATCGAGCGCGTGCTCATTCTCAATCCGCGCGTCATGCGCATCGAGCGCAAGCATCTGCCGCCGCTCACTCAAAAAAGCGGCGCGCGCCCGGTCGGCGAATTCGCCAGCCTCCAGCAGGCCCGCGATGCCTACGAACGCGAATACATCCTCAAGAAGATCGAGGAAGCGCGCAACAACATCAGCCACGCCGCCGAACTTTTGGGACTGGAGCGCAGCCATCTCTACCGTAAGATGAAGGCGCTGGATATCAGCATTCGGGAGTAATAGGCGTTATTGCCTTGAATCCACCGGCGCCAGAATCGGCGTGAGCGAGCCGGGATTGTCGCCCTTCGTCGGGTCCACACGGAAATCCCATACCGTCGGGCTGATGTCCTCGGGCGAGAGAATCTCAACCAGCGCATATTCGCCAATCTCGAGCGGTTGGGCCGGCTTGAGCATCAGCCAGTGCTTGCCGGTCATCACCGTCACTTTGGCGGGAATCACGTTTTCATCCTGCGTTACGGTGCCGTCGCGCTTCAGGTGCACTGCGCCCACAATGCGCACGGCGTTGCGCTCATCCACGCGGACAATCGCGAAGCCGGACTGCGCCGAGTGCGCGCCATGCTCATTGTTCGCAGCCTTGGCTGTGGAAGTATTCACAGTGATGGCGTGCGAAAGCATCTCCTGATTGTCGTCGGCCGCGGCCAGCGAAAGATAAATCGTTGGATCGTTCACGTGCAGGTGAATCCGCGCGTGTGCGCCTTCGAGTTCCAGGTTCGCCGTCTGGCCGGCCATGGGATTCAGCACACCCAGCCCATGGTTGCCACGCGCGCGCATGCTCATGTCGGTTGACGGCAGCTCCACCAACTCCGGCGTGCCGTGGAAGGTGTCGAGCACAAAAACGCCATCTTCATCGGGCAAATCCAAACCGGGCGCTACAGTAGGCATGCGCGCCTTTTCCTCGTCCCGCGCCTCGGTTTCCTCTTTGTCCACGTCTTCGGCTTCTTTCATAGCTGGCGAAATGGCCTCGCCGTCGGGTGTCTCGTGGTCGCGCTCCCACTTGCGCGTTGCGTCCCAGTCCACCAGATCGGCCGGCAGCTCTTCCCAATCCGAGCGCTCCTGCGAATAGTACTTCACGCGGTCACCCACAATTTTGTACTCGCGCACGATCTGATAGCTGCCGTCTTTAAGGATGAGCCGGTGGTTATGTTGCAGGCCCGGTAAATCAGGATTCAGGGGCAGCGGCTTGCCGGTCTGCTGCGGAATGGTGTCTCCGGATTGCGAACCAGATTGCTGCGCGGCAGGTTGCTGCTGTCCGCTTTGCCCGGACTGCGCCGCAGCTTTGGCTGGCGCGGAGGCCGCTCCCAGAATGACAATCAGGGAAAATGCCGCACCGGCCGGCAGATAGCGCCGAAGTTGGTTCCTTTCAGCCATAGCACCACTCATTAGACTCGCACGCCCCCACGAGGGTTGGCGCATGAGGAAGCTAAATTCTGCTCCCAGTGCAACTTTCCCGCTCGCTGAAACGTCCATCTACGACAGGGCTGTATAGTACGAGGTAAAGAGCCGGCCATCACTCTTGAGTATTCATTGAGTTTCTCTGGGACAAATCTCCGTCGCGGGCGCAAGTCCCGAGCCATTCCCGTCATCGGGATCGTGTGCCTTGTCCTGGTGGCGATGCTGGCCGTGGTTCAGGTGGTGCACTTCCACCAGAACGCCAGCGACGCCGACCACTGCGTGCTGTGCGTGGCCATGCACTCGGTGGTCCCAGTGGCCCAGGCCGCTGCAATTATCGTGCTGGTGCAACTAGGCATCTCCGCGCCGGATGCAAAGGCGCGAGCGATAGCGCGCTACTGGCACCCGCAGTTATTTATCAGACCACCTCCTCGAAGCCGCTGAGGCATTCTTCTTCCGATCCAGCACTGTCTGCTGCTGCTCTAATCTCCGGGATTAAATCATAGGTCCAAACCGCAGGCAGCCATGCCGGATCGATGGGTTGCCACCCCAGGAATGCGCCGCGCGGGCTTTGCCGTTGTGCCGCGCACCCTGCACACATCAATGCCGCCGGGACCCGAAACACTTCCGCGCCGGCGGCCTGGTCGAACCATTCAGCCGTTCGATTGAGGAGATTGCTCCATGACGTTTCAACGCAGCGCCCTGGCGCGCGTTCTCTCGGTACTTGCCCTGACTATATGGGCCATCGCCGCGCCGGCGCAGACCGGCAATGCCGGCGCACTGCACGGCACCGTTGCCGATCCCTCCGGCGCCGTGATTTCTGGTGCAGCTGTGCACCTCTTCAACAAGGCCAGTGGCTTTGACCGCACCACCACCACCGACGCTTCCGGCCAGTACAGTTTTTCGAATGTTCCCTTCAATCCCTACCGCATCGAGACGACGGCCAAGGGCTTTGCCCCCCTAACCCAGAACACGGAAGTGAACTCGGCCGTGGGAACCGTGCTGAACCTGGTGATGCAGATTGCCGGCGCAAACCAGACCGTCATGGTTGAGTCGGAGGGGCCGCTGGTTGAAGACACTTCTACCTACCATACCGACGTTGACCGCGACCTGTTCAACAAGGTACCGCTTGAAAGCGTCTCCTCCGGCCTCAGCTCGCTGGTGACACAAACCACCCCCGGTGTCGCCGCCGACTCTAACGGCCTCTTCCACGGCCTCGGCGATCACGCTTCGAACTCGTTTTCCATCGACGGCCAACCAATCACCGACCAGCAAAGCAAAGTCTTCTCCAACCAGTTGCCCACCAACGCAGTGCAGTCGCTCGAAGTGATTGAAGGCGCGCCGCCGGCGCAGTACGGGGACAAGACCAGCCTGGTCATCGTCGCCACCACGCGCTCCGGCCAGGGAATCACCACGCCCACCGGCAGCGTCTATGGTTCGTACGGTTCTTTTGGAACTGCTACTGCCGGCTACGACCTGTCCTACGGCGGCACGAACTGGGGCAACTTTCTGGAGATGGACGGCCTCAACACCGGCCGCTTTCTCGATCCGCCGGAGTTTACCGTAATACACGCTAAGGGTAACGAGCAAAACCTCTTTGACCGCATCGATTACACGCTCACGCCCGCCGACTCAATCCACCTGAATCTGAACTTCAGCCGTTCCTGGTTCCAGACCCCCAACGCCTTCGACAACCTCAACGTGCAGAACGTGCTGAGTGGCGGCACATCGGCCGCGCCGGTCATCGGCAACGTGGGCGACACCGATCAACGCTCGCAGATCAAGACCTACAACGTTGCGCCCACCTACACCCGCATCATCAGCCAGAACAGCGTGCTCAACTTCAACGTCTACACCCGGCGCGACGAGTACAACTACTTCCCCAGCCCGAATCCGCTGGCCGATCTCGGTCCTGCCAATCTGCAGACGTCGTCGATTTCGCAGTACCGCACGCTGATGAACACCGGCGGTCACGCCGACTATACCTGGGTGCGCGGCCATCACAATCTGCTTGCCGGCGCGGAATACAATTCCACCTTCCTGCGCGAGCACAACGACCTGGGCATTGTGTCCCCCACTTACAACTCGCCCTGTGTCAACGCAGTCACCGGCGTTTCGCTGCCCGGCTACGCAACACCCTCGCAATGCAATGGCGTCACCAATATTGCGAATGCCAACTATCTGCCCGTGCTCGCGCCCTATGACCTGACCCGCGGCGGCGTCAATTATTTGTGGTTCGGTCATGCCGACATCAAAGAGCTCTCCATGTACATCGAAGACCAGATCAAGCTGGGCCGCTGGAACCTGAACCTTGGCATTCGTGGCGACAAGTACAATGGCCTGTCCGCAGCCAGCCAGGCGGAGCCGCGGCTGGGCGTGGCGTACAACGTCAAGCCCACCGGAACGGTGCTGAGCGTCTCCTATGCGCGTACGCTTGAGACGCCCTTCAACGAAAACCTTGTGCTCTCAAGCCTGGGCTGCGCCGACCCGGTACTGGCGCCGCTGCTCTCCTGCACGCCCGGCGTCACCGGCATTCTGCAGCCCGGCTTCCGCAATGAGTTCCATGCGAGCATTCAGCAGGCCTTTGGCAAAAATCTCGTTGCCAGCGGCGAATACATATGGAAGTACACGCACAACGCCTTCGACTTCAGTGTGCTGGGCAACACGCCCATCACCTTTCCCATTGACTGGCACAACTCCAAGATTCCCGGCTATGCATTGCATCTGCAGGTGCCCGGCATTCACAACTTCAGCGCCTACGTAGACGCTTCATCCGTCGCCGCGCGCTTCTTCCCGCCGCAAGTTGCCGGCGCCGGCGCAACTGTGGGCCATGTTGGCCTGCCGTTCCGCATCGACCATGACGAGCGGTTCAACCAGACCACCCACCTGCAGTACACGCTGCCGGGCGGCAAGGACGTCAATCGCTTTGTGGGGGGTATCTGGGGCGGGTTCAACTGGCGCTATGACTCAGGTCTTGTCGCCGGATCCACGCCCTGCTTCGGCGTCACGGACCCGAACACGCCCTGCACCAACAGTTCCACGCTGCTCAACGGCCAGCCCGCCATCGCCATGCTCGACAACAACATTCCGGCCACCAGGAATCCTGTAACGGGCGCACTTGTGGCGCTGCCACTCACCGCTGACCAACTGTCTCAGGCCGGGTTGGCGTGCAAGGGGGGCTTCAGCCTGACCGGTCAGCCGTTGACCGGTAGTCCCAACGGTGCACTTGTCTGCCCAGCCAACGAGCTTACCTCGTCGCTGCTGCGCATTCCCGCGCCCAACACGGGCGACAACGACCGCAACCCGCCGCGCGTCGCGCCGCGCAACCTGTTCGACGTCGATCTCGGCAAGAACAACGTCTTTCACGCCGACAAGTACAAGCTCGACCTGGACCTGACGGCCGTCAACATCACCAACAAGTTCACGCTCTATAACTTCCTCTCCACCTTCAGCGGCACGCACTACGTAACCCCCCGCGCGCTGACGGCTAAGCTAACGTTGAACTTTTAAATGAAGGTTTGTAGGCGCGGGCTTATAGCGGTTTCAGAGTTGCTGTATCCCGGAGCCGCATCCGTTGAGTGGCTTTTTCCCCAAGAAAAAGCCATATTGCACGGAAAAGGAAAGGCCACGCAAACTCTGAAACCGCTCTAGGCAGGCAAGGCGCGCCCCGGCGAACTTTAAACCTCAGTAACCACCCCGGCTATCAACCGGGGCCGGTTTCTTATTGCGCGGCTCAAGCCAATGGCAGACACTATACCCATGCTCCCCCGCAGATTTCTCCTGATTGCATGCTGCATCATTGTGCAGTTTCATCCTCCTGCCTGCGCCAAGGAATCCAAAGCGAAAGGGAAGGACATGGACGACCTCCCTTACGCGCTTTTTCAAAACGGTTCAACACCAAGCAAGGAAATGCTCGCCACTCTCCTTCACCAGTTGCACTGGGACAATAACAGTGCGGGCAATCTTGACCGTATGGGCTACCGCCTGCGATTTGAGAAGGCTGACGAGACTCAGGCCCCCGAAGGCGGCGTGATCCGCTATCGGATCTTCGCCGAGGGAACTCCCGAGGACAAGGTCTATGGTTTAGACA
>JASIJW010000742.1:0-15877 GCA_030050035.1 Acidobacteriaceae bacterium
CGGCGCGCCGCACGCGCTCTAATTAACGCTCCTCCGGGCCGTTCAGAAGACGGTTCCCGGCTTCATCCAGCTCGTGCACCACTGTATATGGCTGCCTCGGCCGCTCGCCCATCGGCAGTATCGACTGCCAGTATTTCTCCGTGGGGACTTTTCAAGGTAGCCGAAAGGGAACTCCACCTTCTTGCCACGATTCAGCCCCTTGCTCCTTCGAAGTTGCAGTGAAGCATGTAATTTCAGCATCCCCTAATCGAATCCGAAATTCTTCAGGATCTCTAGGCTCTCATTCACCTACGGCGCAAATCATAGTCAAAGCTGAAACGGAAGCCACTCGAGAGCAAGCTTCGCACTTCTCGAGTGGCGTTTTCCAGCAAGACCCAACGCGACGCGATCAAGAAACCGACACTGCACCGCAACCTTAGTAGTTAACTTTTTCAATAAATTCCCAAAATAGCGGAGTGGACACGCGACAATGCGCGAGGTCGGAAATCATCGCCTCAATTGGAGCTCGTTGACTTCATGCCCGCTCACTCCCAGCTCCTGCAAGACTTGATAAATTGCCGCAAGTAACCCTTCTATATCCGCGACCGTGATCCTTCCAATCGTGCCGATGCGGAAACACGCTTCATGGGATAATTTGCCCGGATAAATGGCGAAGCCGAGCTTCCAGAGCCTCTCATAAAACTCCGCGAAATCGAAGGCGGGATGGGTTGGATAGCGGAATGAGGTAATGATGAAGCTCTGGTCTTCATCAGCGAGGTAGATTTCGAAACCGAGAGATCTCATGCCGCGGCAGAGCGTGGCGTGATTTTGTCGGTAGCGCTGACCGCGTGCGCGCACGCCGCCCTCTTCATCGAGTTCGTTGAGCGCCTGCTCGAAGGCCAGGATTGTCTGGATCGGAGGCGTGAAGCGGAAGTGGCCGTCGGCCTCCATGCCAGCCCACTGATCGTATATGTCGAGGCTCAACGTTCTGGCATTTCCCTTGGTCGCGTTGAGAGCACGACGGCTGGCAAGGATGAAGCCGAATCCGGGCACGCCCTCAATGCACTTGTTGGCGGATGAGATGAGAAAGTCGATGTGAGCGCCGGCCATGTCGATCGGCACTGCGCCGAAGCTGCTCATCGCATCCACAATATAGGAGGCGCCAATGGCATGCACCACGGGCCCAATTTCCTCGACCTGGTTCAACATACCGCTCGTGGTTTCGCAGTGAACCACGGCCACGTGAGTTATACCCTCGGCGGACGCGAGATAACCGGCGACGAGCTCCGCGGTGAATTTCTGATTTTCTTCTACCTCAAGCACGTCGAGCGCGATGCCGTGCACGCGCGCCATTTGAGCGATGCGCCGTCCGTATGCACCATTGACCAGAACCAGCAGCTTGCCGTCGCGGGGAATAGCCGAAGAGATTACCGACTCCACAACATAGGTGCCGCTTCCCTGCATGAGGATGCACTCATATTCTTCGACCGGATACGGACCAAGGGCAAGCAGTCGCATGCGCACATTGCGCACTGCTGCCAGAAACTCACTATCGAGTGAGCCCAAATCCCGGAGCATGGCGCCCTTAACCGTATCGCTGGTCGTCAAAGGGCCAGGAGTAAACAGCAGTTTCGATTTACCAGGGTGCATGCTCATTTTCCCATTCGTCTCCATCGCCGTAGTCGCCATCACCATAGTTGAGCGGAGGCTGCGGAATCATTGCCACCGCTTTGGGCGGGGCTGTGTAAACCTTGTCGCCGCCAAGATAAGTTGCCTCAACAACAATGTCCTTGATGGTATCCGGCGGAACCTTGCGCGGGTCCTTCTGGAGCACGACGAAGTCAGCCAGCTTGCCCGGAGTGATGGAGCCCTTAATATTCTCCTCGAAAGTGGCGTAGGCCCCATCCAGCGTCCAGACTTTGAGCGCCTCGTCGACGCTCACTCTCTGGTTTCCTCCAATAACGTCCCCCTGTTGGTCTTTGCGGGTGACCATGTCCTGAATACGGAGTAGCGGATCGGCAGCAGAGATCGGTGAATCAGAATGTCCGGCGACATGAATGCCCATGTCAATTGCAGTTCGATATGCGTGCATCATTGCGAGCCGCTTTGGGCCATACGATTTGAGGATGTTTCCGTACTCCCACATATACGAGTGAAAGACAAGAATCACATTGTCCTTCTTGGCCCGATCCAGAAGCGACTGGTTCATTACGCTGGCATGTTCAATCCGCCAGCGCGCATCCGGCCGTGGGTTCTGGGCCTCAGCGTGCTCAATCGCCGTCAGCACCATATCAATCTCACGGTCGCCGTTGGAGTGCGTGGCAACCTGCCAACCCGCGTTCCACCACTTTTGAAAATCTGCGTTCAACTGATCCTGGCTGCGCGCAGGCGGAATGCCGAAATAGCCAGGCCGATCGGAGTACGCCTCGCTCAGCCACGCGGTTCTTCCGCTCAGTGAGTTGCCCTGGAAGTTCTTGATGGCGGTGATGCGCAGGCGGTTGTCGCCAAAGCCACGCTCAATTCCGGCAGCCTGGATCTGGTCGTAGTATTGCGAATAGATCATCAGCCCCACGCGGACGGGATTGCCTTCATCGCGCAATTCCTGGAACAGCCGGAACGAGGCAGGGCTACCACCCGCAACTCCGACACTGGTGATCCCCTCGGCCGAATATTGTTTGAAGCAATTCATGTATCCCTGGAGCTCGACGTCGTGCGGCATTGCCTGCCGTTGCCCGCCGTTACCGGCATGCTCATTGCGGCCGCGCTCCAGCACGCCGCGTGCGGACTCGCGCAGCACACCATTGGGCGTCCCATCCGGATCGCGATCGAAGGCTCCTCCTGGCGGATCGGGCGTGTTTCCGGTGATGCCGGCTTCATTGAGTACGTAGGTGTTCACTACCGTGATGTGGCCCGAGCCGTGGGTAATAATGACAGGCTGCGTGGTCGAGACTTTGTCCAGGTCGTGGCGATTGGGATGGCGGCCAAGGGTTACGTCGTTGTATCCATAACCGCTGATCAATCCGCCCGGAGGCGTGATGGCAGCCTTGCGCTTCAGCGCCGCCACCAGTTCGTCCATCGTTTTGACTTTGTCGGAACCTAGCCACACCCGGTAATACCGGGAGTTTTCGTCGAAGATCGCCTGCGGGTGCAGGTGCGCATCATCGAATCCTGGCGTGACCGTCATGCCATGCAGATCGATCACCTGCGACGATGGCCCTTTCAGTTTGAGAATCTGCGCATTCGTCCCCACAGCGATGAATCGCCCGTTCTCGTAAGCGAAGGCTTGCGCGGCAGGGTGGGTTGCATCGATGGTAATGACATTAGCGTTAATAACCAAGGTCGGGTCGGCGTACGCGCCTTGCGCGACGAGTGCAAGAAACAGGCAGAACTTCTTCATCATCCATCTCTCCATCGCGTTAAAGGGCAAGATGCTCCGGATCGATCGGCGGGGAATCTTGCCCTCGGTGTTAGAACGTCAGCCGCAAGCTGAGCTGAACGTTGCGCGGTGTGTTTTGCTGGCTTAGAGTCGACTCCTCTCCGAAAGTCGAAGAGGTAAAGCTGGTGGTGGGGCCGCCGAAGGTCACATTATTCAGGGTGTTGAATGCCTCGGCTCTGAAGGCAACTGAGTAGCGCTCTGTAATCCTGGTGTCCTTTTCAACCATGGAATCGAGATCCCACGCCGCCGGCAGGTTTACATCTGGCAGGTAGCGGGGCGCAGTGCCGAAGGAGTATGTCGGCGTAGCCGCGAAGGCTGCCTTGTTGAAGTACACTCCAGTGCCGCTCAGGTTGATGTGAGGACCACCTGGCGCTTGATCTGAGATGCCAGCAACCGAGTTGGGACGTGAGAGCGTACTTGAGCTATCGAGGTCGGAGACGTTGCTGTAACTCACCGCAATGGGGCGGCCCGCGTCGTACTGGTAGATGCCGCTCACCGCCCAGCCACCGACAACGTGCTTGATGAAGCCCTGGTTGAGGAAGGGCTGCTCAGCGCCGAAGGGCAGCTCGTAACGCGTGCTCCAGCGAATCACCGTGGGCTCGTTCTGGTCGGAAAGTGAGCGATCGCAGGAGAGGCAGTATGTATTGGTTACCGCACCCATGGTGCCGGCCACGCTGGTCATCTCTCCCACGTTGTCGATCGCCTTGCTCCAGGTATATGCAAAGGTCTCTGCCAGTCCGTGCTTGATGCGATGTTCCACGGTCAACTGCCCGGCATGGTAGCTGGAGTGTCCGACACCGATGTTGTTGCCTTCCATGTTCTGGAACTGAGGATGGGGACGAAGCAATTGCGATTGTTGCACGGTTGGAGTGTTGATGCTGGAAGCCGGGTCGATCAAGCCGTAGAGCGGGTTCGACACCAGCTTCAGCAGTCCCGAGCCAAGCGCCTCATCGCTGGCGGGCAACTGGTTCAGTTGCTCATTGACCATCAGGTGTGCGCCTTCGTTGCCGGCATAGGCCGCGGTCACGACAAAGTCACCGGGCAACGAGCGCTGGATATCGAACGACCAGTTTTCCTGGTACGCAATATCCTGCCTGCGCAGCGGGCTTTCGAGCGAGTCGCCCAGGTCGATGCTCAGTCCGGCAGCATTACCCTGCGGAGCGGGAAGGCCACTGGGAAACGGACTGGCGAGTTGATAGCCGGCCAGTGGCGTCACGCCGTCAGCCTGCGCATCGACGGATGTGCTGGTGCGGATGGCGCCCGCAGCACTCGGGTATTGCTGCCAGGCAGCGGCGGGATCGTGGAAGATTCCGGCGCCGGCATGAATGACGGTCTTGTCGTTCAGCTTATAGGAAATGCCGAGGCGCGGATCGAAGTTGAGTTTGCGCGGATTCTGCAGTTGCCGGCTGGTACCGCCCAGGCCGGGAATTCCAACTCCGCCGGTGAGGGTGAGAGACGGCACCTGCGCCTGCAGGGGCGAGACCGCCGTCAGGTTCATGTAGTTCAGCAGGTTGTTCTTCTCAATGTCGCCAGTCTCGTAGTTGTACCTGAGGCCGAATGTCACCTGCAGGCGCGGAGTAACCCGGAATTCATCCTGGGCGAAGAACGCCGCGTAGTCGTGCACCGACTGTGTCTCCGGCTCATAGCCGGAAGATATGGTGCCGAGTCCCAGCAGAAGGTCCGCAACGCCGTCGCCGGAGTCATTGGCAACGGTGGTGCCGCTCGAGAAACCGTCTGTAAAGTTGGACCCGGTGCGCGACCCGCCGCTGTCGATGGACAATTGCTCAGGATCCCACAGTTGAGTGGGATAGGCCCGCAGGTCGATGCCGTACTTGACCATGTGCTTGCCCTTCACCCACGTCATGGCGGCGGCATATTGATAAACCGAAGAGTAATTCCGTTCAAACGGATAGTAGTTGCCGAGAGTGCTGTAACTGCCCACTGCCGGCGGACCGGACAGCGTCAACTGCGGTGTCTGCTGGGCGGTAATTCCGGGAGCAACGGAGCCCGAGAATCCAAGCGATGCAGGGCTCTTCAGCACTGACTCGTTCCGGTTCGATTCGCTGTGCGCCCAGGAGAAGTGATGCTCGAAGATCATGTTCGGGCGGATGATCCACGTGTGGTCCACGGTGATGTTCTTACCAGGAATGCGATCGTTCGCGTCCTCGGGTGAAAGTCCGTTGCCGAAGTAGTCGCTGTAGTTAATGTGGTTGGAGAAGTCTGTAATGTGACCGAAGATGCTGTTATGCTCGCTGAACTGATGATCGATGCGCACATCCACGCTGTTGTTGTCATCAGTGTTGGGAGCGTTGGAAAAGTAGTTGTCCAGATCGCTGCCGCCGGTTCCCGTCTGGTTCGGCATTGGATAGAGATTCACAAGCGCCTGGCCGATGGTGTTCAGGGTAACGCCGGGGATGTTATTGATGTTGTTGCCGGGAACCGCGGTTCGCTTATAAGTTCCCCCGCTAACTATGGTGGAATAGGGATTGTAGATGACGATCAGATTTCCTTTGGCGTCGTAAGTATGGGAGAAATCTCCGGTTCTTTCCAGAGCCGTGGGCACAGTGCCTAAAAACGAGCCCGCGCTGGTGTCGCGCAGCCCTTCGTATGAAACGAAGAAGAAGGTCTTCTTGCGACCGTTGTAGATTTTAGGCAGAATGACCGGGCCACCGAGGGTGAAGCCATATTGGTCCCTGCTGAAGTGGCCCTTGGACGTCACGGGCGTTGTGTGGTTGGCGTTGAAGCCATTGGCGTCCATGTCTTCATTGCGGTAAAACTCAAAGGCTTCGCCGTGCAGCTCGCTGGTGCCGGTATGCAGCGCGTAGACTACCATTCCGCCGCTGGTGCGGCCGAACTCCGGAGCATAAGCGTCGGTATAGACGCGGAATTCCTGCACCGACTCCACTCCGGGAATGCCGGCGTCCTGATTGTAGTAGGCCGTGGTGTTGGCCGCGCCATCGATCGATACATCGGTAGTGGCGCCCTTGGCGCCGTTGATGCGAAAGGTATTGGTGCGACTTTCGCTGGTGGCATCCTGCCCAGACAGCCCGTCATCTCCCTTGGTCACGCCAGCCGCGAAATTGATCAACTGCAACGGATTGCGGATGTTGAGCGGAATGCTGGTGACGAATGCGGGCTCAATCGTGAGGCCGCGATCCGCCGTGGTCTCGTTCAGCTCCGGGGGAGTGCCAGTAACCTGAACCGACTGCTGAACGGTGCCCACCTGCAGTGAAAGGGTGATCAACTTCGACTCACCGACTTCAAGAGTGATTCCCTTCAGCACCGTGGGCGAGAACCCCGGCGCCTGCGCTTTGATCTCGTACGTGCCGGGGACGACGGGCGGGAAAATAAAGTTGCCGCTCTGATTTGTCGTAGCCTGAACCTTCACGCCCGTGCTCGTTCTTGTCAGGAACACCGTCGCGCCCTTAATGCCTGCTTGTTCGGTGTCGGCAACGCTGCCGCTGACGCTGGCGTTCTGGGCAAACAGTGAAACGCTCAGGCCGAAGATCAAGATTGAAGCAAGGGCTGGAAATCGCATAGAAATTCGCATTGGCTGCTCCACTTCAAAATTCAAGAAAAACTCGAGGCCCGCATTGTGCCCGGAGATAACCCGTTCAGGCTTGCCCGCCTCGCTAGGCCATGTGAGGTGATAGTAGCCAGCAGAAATTTGCAGAAGATTAAGGCGCAATGAAAGAAACTCCGCTTAACGGTAATGAACGGAGGTTCATTCTTCGCCGCTGTTCGCGTTCTTTCGCTGAGTTGCGACATGTTTAGAGAACCGGTGAAATATTGCGTTTGCATCGTCATTTGTACTAAGTCCGTTTTTTGCCGCGTGTGTGCATCGGCGTTGCTTTATTCACTGGCAGCGTATGCGGCCTGCTGTAGCGTCGTTTCTTGAAGCGCCGATTCGGAAGCGAGAGAAGGCCTGAGACCCCAGATCGGCATCAACGCCGCTGCGGCAAGAAACGCAGCACCGGCAAGAACAAAAAAGAGCCGGTCCCATCCATATCGTTGGCTAACGAAGACAACAATATAAGGTGAAAAGATCGCGCCCAGATGCCCGATGCCATCTACCAGTCCTGAGGCGGTGGCCGCCGCTTTGGGCTCGCCGATGTCCTGCGCGCCCGCTCCGGAAAGCAGCGTGTCCGGACCGAAGGAGAAGACTCCGGCCATCGAGATGGCGACGGCCGTGCCCAACAGACCAAAGCGGGTTAAAAGCGGTTCGCACAGGAGGATGACGCCAAATCCGCACAGCATGATGGCCGAAACCGGCGCGCGCCGCGACTGGCTGAACCGGTCTGAAGCGTACCCGGCCAACACCGCTCCGACAATGCCGATCAACTCATACAGAGAGGAGAGATAGCCCGACGCCTGCAGGCTGTACCTGAGCCGGTTCACCATGTAAAGGGGCAGCCAAAACATCAGCGCGTAACGGCAAAGCTCCAGAAAAAAGTAGGAGATACTCACCATCCACAAAGATGGCTTGCGAAGCAGGCCGGCAAGAGCGCTCCAATTCGGTCGCAGAGTTTCCAGCCGTACCGGAGTGCTCTCGATGCTGTCCGGCAGGTCGGCTCGCTCGGGCGTCTCCTTCGCTCCGGACAGGAACAGCACCGCGACCGCCAGCAGCAGCAGCGCTGGAAACAGAAATCCCCGGCGCCATCCGAGTTGCGGCAGCAGCCACGGTTGCACTACCGCCCAGGTTGCAAAGGCGGTGGCCAGAAACCCGCCCAGAACATAATTCGTGCTCCACCATCCCATGACGATCCCGCGGTTGCTGCCGCTAAACCAGATGGCCATGGTCTTGACCAGTCCCGACCAACCGGTGGACTGCGCCGCACCGTTCAGACAGGCAAAGATCAGCAGCCACATCAGCGAAGCGTGGACGCCCATCAGCAAGTTGCTGGCCACGGCAAGCAACAGTCCTGCACCTACAACAGGTTTTGCTCCGATCCGGTCGGAAAGCGGCCCGCAGCCGAACTGGCCAATCGCATAAAGCACGCTGTAGCCGAAGACGATGTTTGCGAGCTCGAGTGCGTCAAGCCCCGAGACGTGATTCAAAAGCGGCAGCACCACGCTCAGATTCTTGCGGCAGAGATAGAAGCCCGCGTAGGCAACCCAGGTAATCCAGAAGATGCGTCGCTGACCGGCAGAAAGGCTCATCGAGACCCCCATCTGCCGAAGCTTCCCTGTACGCGCGTGCTGCGTGCACAAGCCGGAATAAATGTGGGATGAAAATTCCCTTGCTTCTTCCGGCCGCGCCCTGAGCTACCTTTGCCATTCCCGCTGACTCGCATCCCCTCTACCATTCCAGCAACTGTGGTTTGCCGAAACGTTCAGCGCGTTAAGGATGAGCGCTTATCTGTTCAATGAACGGTTTAGCTGCGTCGCGCGAATATGTAACCTGTTTGTAATGCTTCTGCTTTAAGCTGATGGTCCCGGGCAAGAGGCGTTTTCGCAATCCGATGCAAAAGGATGAGATACGACCGAGTGAATTGCTGCGACATGCCTCGGAATTGAAGGCAGCCGCCGAGGCAGTGTGCCAAAGCCAGCCCTTCCGCGCCAGCGCCAAGAGCTGCCAGTTTCTGCGCTACATTGTTCGCCAGACGCTCGACGGCAATACTGATGAGCTGAAGGAGCGGCTCATTGGCATCGAGTTACTTGGCCGCAATGCTTCGTACGACACGGGTTCCGACGCAGGCGTGCGCGTGCGCGCAAACGATGTACGCAAACGCCTGGCTGCTTACTACGCTTCCGGTGTCTTCGATGCAGAGTTTACGCTGGAGATCCCTGCCGGCTCGTACATCCCGCGTTTTTACCTTCCGCGCTGCTTCCATGCCGAGGAGGCCGAGACAGCAGCGGCCTCTGTTCCCGTATCATCGTGCGACGCCGCTCCGGTTCCAGAACTCCCATCGAACGCTGATTTTCCGCACACTCAGTTGGCGCCGCCGGTGCGCGAACTTAGCCTGCAACTGCTGGCGCTGCCCACATTGGCCGCTCTGTTTCTGTGCGTCATTTGCCTGCGGTGGCAGCTCACCCAGGAGCATCCCTTCGTGACCTTCTGGAATACCGTCTTTCGAGACCACAACGCTCTGCTCTATGTGCCCGTCTCCCGGCTCGGCGGACAGCAGGACGTGGTTCCTGCCGACCGGCTGGAAGATACGGCGCCTTTGTTCAGTCTGGCCGGCCGGTTTCATGGCCGCATCACACTTACCCACTCCCTCGCATTGAACAATGGCGCAGGCGACATTCTGATCCTCATCGGCTCTATCCCCGCCTCCCCTGACTATTCTCTCTTCGCGGATGGAGAACGTCTGACCGTGGATAGCTCGCCTGAGGGCCGCCGCATTGTCGATCACACCGCAGGAAATTCCGCAATCGAAACATATGGCCGAGCCGCGCTGCTCACAATTGACAATGGCCCGCAACGCTCCATCCACATCGACGGTACCGATGACGAAGCTATAGCCTCTCTCATCCGCGCTCTCTCGGGGCCCAGCGACTTTCCCGATGGGCTCAGCAACAGTTTTCAGGATGGAACCGCCACCCAGATTGTGTTTCCCCTGAATCCTGGCGCGCAAGCAGTTATCTTTCACGAATCACTGCCCGTCACGCATACAGCAATGAATGGACCGCTGTGAACACCGAAGTAAAATCGCTAGATGTTTCGCGCGGCCGGGTCTTCATCTCTGCGTGGGTGCTTTACGCCGGATATTATATTTGCCGCAAGGATATTAGCCCCGGCGCCGGCCCTGGAATCTCGCACTTTGCACTTAGTCTCATCGCCTTCGGCGCCGCCTATGCCATCAGCCAGTTTGCCGGCGGGATTCTCGCGGATGGTTCTGGCGCGCGCCGCACGGCCCTTGCCGGAGCGGGCATCTCCATTCTCTGCACCAGTCTTCTGGCCTTCCGCACCTCGCCCGACTTCGAGTTGGCGCTGCTGCTCGGCAATGGCATCGGCCAGGGCTTCGGCTGGCCAGCTCTTCTGCGCCTGATCGGGGAGTGGTTCAACCGCGGCGAACGCGACCGCGTGCTGGGCTGGTGGAGTACAAGCTACATCCTCGGCGGAGTGCTGGCCACTTCGCTCACCGCGTGGCTGCTGGTCAACACGCGTATCGTCGCGCTCACTGGATTCCGGCCCGCGTACCTGGTCTCTTCCGCCATTCTGCTCGGGGCGGCGATCTTCTTTTACATCGGAACGGCGCGACTCGCTCCGGGGGGTTGCGCGGCCCTGAAGCCCAGCCAAACGCAATCTGCAGCCTGGCGCGAAATTCTCGCCAACCGCGGAATTCAGGTCATCGCTTCTGTCTATTTCTTTCTCAAGATGACCCGATATACGCTGCTCTTCTGGCTTCCTCTCTATCTCACGTCGAGCTTGGGTTATACGCAGCATTCGGCCGAACATTTCGCCTCCTATTTCGAGTTGCTCGGCTTTCTCGGTCCACTTGCCGCCGCCTGGGCCCTCCATCACTGGTTTGGCGAGCGGCGCATGGCGCTGGGTTCGGGCATGCTGTTCGCGCTGGGTTTCGTCTGTCTTCTGCATCCCGTGCTGGCAGGCAGCGGCGCATTCGAAACCGCCATATCCATTGCGTTGATGGGCGTGCTCATCTACGGAGCCGATGTGCTCATCTCGGCCATGGCCGTTCTCGATGCCGTGCCCGTTCACCTGCACGGCCGCGCCGCCGGCTTCGTCAACGGCATCGGCTCCATCGGCCAAACTCTGTCTCCGTTCCTCGTGACCATCTTTGTCTCGCATTGGGGATGGACGAGACTTTTCGATCTTTTTGTCTTCTTCGCACTGGTTGCAGGCATCATCTGCGCCCTGGGTGCGCATCTCCAAACCGATCAGTCCCTGCTTCTTAACCGTTCAGCGGGCGAATCGGGCCATATTCAAGCGTAGACTGCGGCCATGAGTTCATTTACTCCTAGCCAAACTCCTCGATTCTCCATCCACGGCCCCACGGAACTTCTTCGCATTCGCGCCATCATGCTGGATTGGGCAGGCACCGCCGTCGATCACGGTTCAGTGGCGCCCGTCCTCGCCCTCCAAGCGCTTTTCGCACAGCATGGAATTTCCCTGTCGATGGAAAACGCCCGGCGGGATATGGGCCTGCTCAAGCGCGATCACATTCGCGCGATCTTCAGTTTGCAGGACGTGCGCGCGCAGTGGACCGCGGACACGGGCCGCGAACCAGTCGAAGCGGACGTTCACGCGCTTTTTGCGGAATTCGGTCCTCTGCAAATGGAGATCATCGCGCAGCACTCCACCTTGATACCCGGTGTTGTGGAGACTGTTAAGGAATGGCAGAGCCGTGGATTGCGCATCGGAAGCACAACAGGCTACACCCGGCAGATGCTGGAGCCGGTGCGGGAGCAGGCTGCCCGCAATGGCTACCGTCCCGATGCTTCAATCTGTCCAGATGAGGTGAGCGCCGGCCGCCCCGCTCCGTGGATGCTGATGAGGAATGCGCAACTCCTCGACGTCTATCCGCCTTCCGCCTGCGTCAAAATCGGCGACACGGTGATCGACATTGAAGAGGGAAGGAATGCCGGCATGTGGACCATCGGGCTGACGAGGACCGGCAATCTGATTGGCCTCGACCGTCAACAGTGGGAACAGCTACCCGAGACGGAAAAGGAAGTCCGGCTCAGCCACGCAAAGAAAACCCTGCTCGACGCGGGCGCTGACTTTGTGGCAGAGGATCTCTCATCCTGCGATGAGGCTCTCGCCACCATCGAAAGGCATCTGAGAAACGGCGAACGATCAGTGCAAGTTCCACTGGCTCAGCAAAGCCTGTCATAGTAGCAAGTGGAAGGACAGAAGCGGATCCGTACCAGCGAACGCCCTTCCTATCATTGTTCCGGCCTTTTGGCGAAACCAAGGGCGCCAAGGACTCCAAGGTTTCGGGCGGATATACGACTGAGAATCGGTATCCTCGAAGAGATCATCTCATCGTACGTCAAGCATTCCTTCAGTGCGGTTGGATGAAACGTCAAATATTGGATCGCGAGGCTGTTTGCGGTTTGCGATGGACGAATTCTTTCACCGCCGGTCGATGACGTTCGACGAATCCGCCTTTCGAAAGCAATCTTCCAGAGCCTTTCTTGCCGTCAAATATTCCACCGCAATCCAAACGAGATCAGGCTTCAGAGCAAACTGGAAGATCCAGCCGAAACTCTGTGCCTCTATGCAATTGACTGGTTACCGTCAAATCAGCGTGGTGCATATCCGCGATCCACTTGGCGATGGACAGGCCGAGACCCGCTCCTTCCGTCTGGCTACGTGAAGGATCGGCGCGGTAGAAGCGGTCGAAGATGTGCGGCAAGTCGGATTCGGAGATGCCTGCGCCGGTGTCGCGTACTGTCACCGTTGCCTGCCTGGCGCTTCCGGTGAGCGCCACGTCGATACGACCCGGCGCATGCGTGTATTTGATCGCGTTATCGAGGAGAATCCAGAGCAATCGGCGCAGAGTGGCAAAGTCGCCTATTACATTTACGAGCTGCGCGCTGAAAGAAACCGACAGCGCAAGCTGCCGCTCCTCAGCGAGTGGCCGAGCCATCTCGCAGGCCTGCTCGACCACATCGGCAAGATTCAGGGTCCCCAAAGGCTTTACGCCGCGTTCCGCGTCGGCACGCGCCAGAGTCAGCATGTCATTGAGCAGCACTGCGGCCTTCGCTGTTTCCTCCACGATGTCTTTGAATGCCTGCCGGCTGTCCTCATCAGCGTGCGCATTGCCCAAGGCGACTTCAGCCACTGTCCGCACGAACGAGAGCGGTCCGCGCAGTTCGTGGGAAGCGTCCGCGGTGAACTGCTTGATCTGGTTCACCGCCGCCTCGAGCCGGGCCAGCATATCATTGCAGGTCTCTGCCAATCGCGCGATCTCGTCGCCCGTTCGGGCGACAGGCAACCTCTCAGAAAGATTGCGAATGCTGATGGAGCGCGCTGTGGCGCTAATCCTGTCCACCGGCTTGAGCGCTCTGCGGCTGAGCCAATAGCCGCACCCCGAAGAAACCAGCAACAGAATGGGAGCGGAGGCAAGCAAGCCCTCAAGAAACCGGTCGAGCACGAGCTGGTTTGCTGCCTCTGGCGCTGCCGCTGCGAGATATATGGGTTGGCCATCGACAGAGATCCGTCGCATCAGCACCCAGAAATCTCGCGAGGGCGCGAATACAAATCTTTCTTTGGAGCCGGCGCGAATCGCTGGCCACGGAAACTCCCGCGCCGCTTGCGTGGGTGAAGAGAGAGCGCGCGAGCCGTCGGCGCGGAACACTTCAACCAGTCCGCCGCCCGTGGCCCGGGCAAACTCCTGGTAGTCCGTGTTGAGATCCGCGATATTTTCCTCTTTCGCTTTTTCGAGCAGCGTCTGCAGCCTGTCAATGCGGCGGGTCAACGTGAGATAGCGTTCGTTGACCAGCGTCCGTTTCAGATTGATCCACATGGCCGCGCCGAACAGCACCCAGCCTACAAGAAAAATGCATCCAAACCAAACCGTAAGCCTGAACGAGATGGAGGCGCGGCTCCTCAGCATTTTTCGCTCCGCAATGCATACCCAACACCACGAATGGTATGGAGGAGCTCAATTTCGCCGGAGCGCGTGATTTTGGAGCGCAGCGCGCGGATGAACACGTAGAGGCTATCGAAACTCACATCGGCGCCGGAACTCCAGCCTTCTTCGATCAACACGCCGTGGGGTACCACCGCAGGAGCTCGGCGCATGAGTACGGCCAGCAATGCGCATTCAGTGCGAGTCAGCGTCTCCACGCGCTCGCCCCGCTGCAATTGGTATTGATGCGGCCGCAGAACGAGATCTTCAAATGCGAAGGACCGTGGCGCCTGAACCGGAGCGCGCCGCGCCGCAGCGCGCACTTTCGCCAGCAGAACGTCGAGAGCAAACGGCTTGGTGAGATAGTCGTCCGCGCCGGCATCGAGACCGTGAACAATATCCTCCATGGAATCGCGCGCGGAGACAATGATGGCTTGCGTGCGCATGTGCACCTCGCGCATCTTGCGGATAACCGTGAATCCATCCATGCGCGGGAGCATCACGTCGAGCAGCATTACGTCATAGCTATCCGATTTGCCCAGGCGCAGCGCCTCTTCGCCGTCATAGGCAAGCGTGACGCGATGTCCTTCGCTTTCAAGCGCGCGGCCCAGATGAACAGCGAGGCTCCGCTTGTCCTCAACAACCAGAACATGCATGAAGGAATCCTGCTCTTAATTCTAGAAAGCGCTTGTAAATTCTCTGTAAATCACAACCTGACCGGCTTCCTTCCTAAGATTCGCATTAGATTGCCTCGCCATACTCGTTCCATCCTCGGCGCCTGCTAGTGCAGGATCCGGTCAAGGATCCGGTCAAGGAGTGAGAGATGAGAAAGTTGTTCAGTGTTGGAAGTCCCCTGCTTCTGGGATGGTTCCTAATCCTCCTGTTGTCTTCATTTACCTACGGACAAGAATCGAAGGGGTTGATCGCCGGGTATGTTTCGGATATCTCCGGTGCGGCGCTAAAAGGGGCGCGCATTCAGGTTCTGCCGCTTACTGTCGGAGGGATCACGGACAGCGTCGGTTCGTTCTCGCTGCCCGAAATTCCCGGAGGACACTATACCTTGACCGTTTCCTTTGTCGGGTTCGAAACGTCGCGCCAGGAAATTGATCTCAGGCCCGGCCAGACGCTGAATCTGAACATCACGCTCAACGTGAGCAAGCAGAGCGAGCAGATCCTGGTTACCGCCGAGCGCGCGCACGGAGAGGCAGACGCCGTCAACGTCACGCGCACGGCCGACAACATTATCCAATCTCTTCCCGCCGAAGTAATCACCAGCCTGCCCAACGCCAATGTCGCAGATGCGCTCGGCCGTCTTCCTTCTATCGTGCTCTACCGCGATGAGGGCGAAGGCGAATACATCCAGGTGCGTGGCACCGAGCCGCGCCTGACCAATATCACCGTCGACGGCATTACCGTCCCCGCCCCGGAACCCGAGGTTCGGCAGGTGCGCCTCGATGTCATCCCTTCCGATCTTGTCGAGTCGGTGCAGATCAATAAAACTCTCTCCGCCAACCAGGATGCCGATGGCATCGGTGGATCGGTGAACTTGATCACCAAGGCTGCTGCCGAGCACCCCACGATGAACATCTTTACTGACGGTGGTTATACGCCGATCATGAACGGCCGGTACACCGGTGAGACCGGCGGCACTTATGGTCAGCGTTACGGAAAGAACAAAAAGCTTGGCCTGCTGGTTTCCGGCTCATTCGATTACAACGGCCGCGGCATCGATAACATTCAGCCGTCGATCGATCCCTACTCGACTTTCGCGCAGCCGTTTTACGACAACGACACGATTCGTGAGTATCGCTACTATCGCTACCGCAGTGGAGTGGATGGGACCGCCGACTACAAGTTGAACGAGAACACCAGCTTCTCCATGACCGGTATCTACACCGATCTGAAGGACTGGGGCGATAAG
>JASIJW010000743.1:0-3927 GCA_030050035.1 Acidobacteriaceae bacterium
TATCGGCTGTGATCGAACGCTTGCAACGCACGATATCGTTCACGCGCGGGGCGGAAATGTACAATTCTCTGGCCAGACGGTAGCTGGAGAGTCCCAGCGGCTCCATGAATTCCGTCTTCAGGATGTCGCCGGGGTGGATGGAGTACGCAAAGGGGATCTTCTTCATATGGGCTCCTGGTGATAGTCGACGACCTCGACGTTATATGCGTTTCCCTCGCCCCATACAAAACAGATACGGAACTGATCGTTCACCCGGATGCTGAACTGGCCCTTGCGTCTGCGCTCTGAGCGGTTCAAGCCGATTCCCGGGAGGCGATGTCAGGTCGGCCAGTTGAAATGCCCGGTGCAGCATGTGCAGCTTCTTCAATGCTGAGGTTTCTAAGATTAGCTGGAATGCGGCGACTCTTTCCGATATCCCATAACAGCTCCGTGTCGGCGTCCGCGAAGCTCTTGATCACATTGCCATATTAACGAATGTCGTTCATAACGACAAGCGTTACGACGCGGCGCTTGCGTCTACGCCGTGTTGCGCGTCGAGTTCCCCTTCGGCTGCTTCTTCCGCGTGCTCGCTTTCGATCGTGACTTTGCGCAGGCTCACGTCTTCAAACTGCGCCCAGGCAAGCCCGACGGGAGTGATGCTGAGGAAGGTGACCAGCAGCAAGGTTGCAGCGCAGGCTGTAGCAGCCTCCGGCGTGGCGCCGAAGAAGCTGCCCAGCGCCGCGGCCACGATGGCGATCTGCGAAAACCAGCCTAGCACCGGGAGCTGCACCACGCTCACGCCGCCGCTTATTGCTAGGAGCAGGATCGACTTGGGCACGCTGAGGTTGGCCAGCGCGGGGCTGGCTGTGAAGGCGCGGGCAGTTTCGAGATAAGAGAGTGTGATGAGCGCCCACATGGCGAGCGAGAGCGAGGCCGCGATGCCGAAGTCGGCAAGGTTGCGCACCGCGCCCAGGCCGGAGTGGAAGGTGCGGATCTTATGCGCGATGGCGTGGCCGGCTTTGCGCGGGACCAGCGGGCCTTCAAAGAATCGCGCTACAGCGCCGCCGGAAAGGCGCAGCAGGGCGAGAATAAGCACGGCGATGAGCGTGAGGAGAAGCGCGCCAAAACGGGTGATGATGGCGCCCAGCACCGGCGAGTGCTGCATGAGCGGAGCAAGCGCGCGCGCGACGAAGCTGGCGTGACCGCCGGCGACAACGGCTTGCGCCGATGGCAGCCAAAGCAGTGCCAGCGAGATGAGAACAGCCATGGAGCCGAAGTCAAACAGGCGCTCGACGATGTAGACGGCGATCTGCGTGCTCAGCGGCAAGCCGGTTTTCCTGGCCACCAGGTAGGGGCGCACGGGATCGGCTACGCGGCCGATGAGCGCCACGGCGGTAAAGCCCATCACCTGCGTGCCGGTGAGCGAGAGGAGTGGAACGCGCTTGTTATGCCGCAGCAGCATGGCCCAGCGCGCGGAGCGGAAGACGTAGCCGGCATAAATGCAGAGGATGCCGATGGCGATTTTTCGCCAGTCGGCCATGGCGAGCTGGGCGCGGAAGAGGCCGAAATCGAAGTGAATGCGGTGCCGTGCCCAGACGGCGACGCCAGCCAGCGCGGCCAGCACGATCAAGCTAAGAAGCCATTGGTGTTTTTTCAAGCGTTCTCCGGACTTACGCGCCCTCTATGAGTGTATGGGATGGCGGCGCGAATGCGGGGATGGCTGGCGGATCTCAACGCGCGGCAGTCTGCTGCGCGGTTGTGCCTGGGGTTTCGGTTCGGGCCTCGGCTTCGCGGGCGAGCACGCGGCGGTTGAACTCGTGGATGACCTGGGCCACGTAGGCGCGCGTTTCGCGGTAGGGCGGAATGCCGTGGTATTTGTCGACCGCCTGCGGGCCGGCGTTGTAGGCGGCGAGCGCCAAGGCCAGATTGTTGTGATAGCGGGTGAGCAGCGCATCGAGGTACGCGGAACCGCCAAGCACGTTTTCGCCGGGCGAGAAGCTATCGGCCACGCCAAGCCTGGCGGCTGTGGCCGGCATCAACTGCATGAGTCCCTGCGCGCCGGCGCGGCTGACGGCGTGGGCATTGCCATCGCTCTCGGCCTTCACCACGCTGGCCAGCAGATCGACGTCCACGTTGTGCGCCTGGCCTGCGCGGGCCAGCATCTCATTCAGGTCGGCTGCGTTCAGCTTTGCGTTTTGCGCGTTTGCCGGTGCATGCACGAACGTCTGTCCCTGGGGACTGTTGAGCGGCGCAGCCTTAGGCTGGACGGTGGGCTGGGCGGGAGGCTGGACAGTAGGCGGAGGCGGATCGGCGACAGTCTGGAAGCCGGCGATCTGGTCGGGCGCGAACTCGATGTAGCTGTCTTCGCCTGTGCCCTGGTAGAGGCGTACGCGGCCGTCGATCTGCGCATGATGAGTGCAATGCTCGACGAAGCCGTTTGTGAGGGTCACGAGTTCCGCGGCGCGGGCAGCCGGCACTGTAGCCGCAGAGGCAGCCAGCGCCATGGCGATGATGAGTTTTGTCTTACGCAAGATCGAACGCAATCCTGAACTGCTCCTAAATCCTATACTGATTCGGCCGTGGAGGCTGTTCTTTTTGCCAATGCCCGGGCCAATATCCGCTCGAGCACTACGGCCACGCCATCGTCGTCGTTTTTCGGCGCCTGCTTCCATCCGTTCAGCTTAGCCAGGGCACGCAGTTCGTTGGAAGCGTTGGCCATGACCACGGCCTGGCCGGCCCATTCGAGCATTCCCTGGTCGTTCCAGTTGTCTCCGATGGCCATTGTTTCGCTGCGGTCAATACCCAGCCGTTGTGCGAGCCGCTTGAGCGCCGAAGCCTTCGAAATTCCTTTCGGCAGCAGGTCGAGAATCGAGAGATCGCGCGCCGGATATTCGGTGCGGACGCTGTCGCATTCTGCCGCCCACTCACTGGCCTTGAGCGCCTGTTCGGCCTCGCGCATGCGCAGGATGCTGCCGGCTATCATGCCCTGAATGGGATTTTCGCCATTAGCAAAAACACGCTCCAGCGGTTTAATCACCTCGATGGAGTTCCGGTTGGCCTCGACCCAGAGGGCGATGCGGCCCTGCGCCTGGTCCAAATCCTCGATCACCAGTTCACCGCGGCCGGGGTGGTCAAAGGTAAAGACCATGACTCCAAAGGACTTGAGCAGCGTACAAATCCCTCGTGCCGTCCGTGCCTCCATGTGGCAGCGGTCGAGGAGTTCGCCGGAAAGTGTGCGTACCACTGCACCATTGGACGCAATGAGGGGCGTATCCGCTCGGAGGCCAAGACCGGCGACGAGGGGCGCTGTATAGGCCAAGCGGCGGCCGGTGGCAATGGCAACGGTGACACCCGCTTGCTGCGCCGCCCGCAGTGCCTGCGCGTTGCGCTGGCTGATGGTGATGCCGAGGCTCGGCAGCAGCGTGCCGTCCATATCGATCGCGACCAGACGGAGCGGAGGGTGCATGGGTCCAGTGTACGAAAGGCAGGGAACAGGGAATAGGGAACAGGGAGCAGAAAGCGGATGATGGTCTTGCGATAAGCTCGGAAGATATGGAACGAATCTGCAGCCAATGCCACGCTGTGCTGGCGGTGAATACTGAGGCCGACTGGTGCCCGGCTTGCGGCGGAGCGCTTGCAGAGCGCGCTAGTCTGCCTGAAGGCAAGCCCGTGGCAGCGCCGGCGGAGATCGATCACCGCGGGATTGTTTTGCCTCGCCGGCATGCGGTGGGCGGGATTATTACGCCGCAGTGATGGTCATCTGATGAGACTCATAACTCAGTTGCGCCGCACTACTCGTATCGCAGCGCTTCGGCAGGCAGAATAGAGGCTGCCGAAGATGACGGATACAGAGTGGCCAGCAGCGAAATGCCAATAGAAGCGGCTGCGACAATTACGCCGTGGATCGCACGTGGAGCAAAGGGCAGAGTGTCGATAGAGTAGACCTCG
>JASIJW010000093.1:0-5819 GCA_030050035.1 Acidobacteriaceae bacterium
CCCAGGTGCGCACATAGTCGGAAACAGTTCGCCGGTAAAAGTTCAGGAATGGCTCGTCGAGATACGCGCTGTTGCGCGTCCACAGCCATTGCCGGTAGCAGGCGTCGAGCACATCGAAGTTGGCGGGCAGGTCATACCAGAAATTGGTGTCGCTCACGTAGTCCACCGGCGCAGGCTGGCCGTCGCGCGTGATCTCCCACCAGGTGCACCAGCGCTTCGACGCGGAGATGTTTGCGGCAAAGCGGCGCAGCATGTTTAGAGTGCGCGGGCCGAGGCCGAGAAACTGCGCACCGGTACTCATGTGCGAGACGTCGCGCATGCAAAATGCGTTGCGGCCCGGGAGGGCCGCTTCATACCAGGGGCCGATCGATCCGTCCTCTCTTGCGTAGGCCAGCGCCTGCGCCTTTGCCCAGCGAAAGCCCGCGACGAGCGTAGCGTCAGAAGAGTCGAACTCGAGGGCGGAGTGGGTTGGATTTGAAGACGGGCTGGCGCAGCGCAAAAGATGACAGGGTGCGCCGAAAGCCAGGGAAGCGGGAACCGCAATGGCTGCGCTCGCCATGGCCCGGAGAAATTGCCGCCTCGTTGGTTGCATTCTCGCCGGTTGCGGTTGATTGTCCATCAAATTGGGCAAGCTTCAGTCCTGGCAAAGCGGAAGGATTAGGAAGATACGGGCCTTGGGCTTATCCAATCTGGAATTGGATAAGCCCGATAAACACTGCTTCAGAACGACAGCACCATGCCGAGCTGGCCCTGACGTGGCAGAAAGTCGCTGGTGATCTTTCCAAAGTTTCCGTCCTGCACACCCGTGTCCGGCGTTTGCAGATTGACGTGGTTGAAAATGTTGAAGAATTGGGCCTGGAACTGTAGCCGAGTGGTCTCGGTCAGGTGGATCGCTTTCGCAAACGACATATCCCAGCTCTGATAGCGCGGCCCATACGCGTCGCCCTCCCCGACAGCGGCATTGCCGAAGACGAATCCCTGCGGCTGCGACCAGCAACCCGTGTCGAGCCAAGGAACTGTGCCCGCCTGATTATATTGGTTTGGATTGTCGGCCACCGAGCAGGTGTAATTGGCGCGCTGTCCGCTGTTTTGGCTCAGCAGGTCGCCCGAGCTTGCAGTTACCAGCAGGGGTGGGCCGGAACGGAACCAGGTGACGCCGCTGATCGTCCACCCGCCTACGATGGCGTCTTCAGCGGGAGAGATCGAGTTGGCGAACTTCTGCCCGCGGCCGAAGGGCAGCGCGTAGACGTAGGTAACGGTTAGGGTTTGCGGGAAGTTGGCGTGGTGCCAGCCCGCTGTATCCAGATATTGGTGCATGTCGTAGTTGTCGAGCTGGTTGCTGTAGTTGTCCATAAGCTTCGACCAGGTGTAGCCCCCGGTGAAGGTCAGGTTCGATCCGGCTCGCCGCTCGAATACGAGCTCGCCAGCGTTGTAATGCGACTTGGCTCCGCTGTTGCGGAAATCGACGGTGGAGATGGACCCATTGTCTGCAGCGGTCCAGTTGGGGTTGCTCGGAAATGAGTAATACGGCTCACATTGGGGAAAAACGATGCCCAGTTGTGCAGCCGTCGGACCTGAGGTAAACGACGTGGGATTGCACTGGTTGAGCTGCCAGTCGTTATAGAGATAGGCGCCTTTCGTGCCCACGTATGCTGCATGAATGGTCATGTTCTCGCCAACCTGCCGCTCGATGCTGATGTTCCAATTGTCGGCTTGGCTCTGGCGGAAGTTGCTGGCCACATCGTAAACGCCAAAGCCGACCGGGGAAAAGATGAATCCGCCTGGCGTTGAGCTGACCGGCACGAGCGGCGTGTACGGACTTGCAGTGCCGGTGCTGCCGGGCGGCAGGCCGTTAGCCAGGATAAACGAACCGCATTGCGAATACTCGGCGGTTCCCGATCCGGTATAGACGCCCTTCCCCGTGTACAGAGTCGTGCAGTTGGACTGGGGTGCGGAGTTGTTTTCCTGCTCCAGCTCCGGGAAGTTACGCTCCAGCGTGCCGCCATCGGCGCCGAAGTTGCCGTTGAAGTAACTTACGCCGAATGCGCCGCGGAATGCCGTTTTGCCGCCATCGGGCGTATAGGCGAAACCGAGGCGAGGCGCGAGATTGCCATAATAGTTGTTCACATTGGGGCCGCGATTGCTGGACGAAGCCACCTGAATCTCACCGGCATTCGGGCCCGTAAGGACGAAGTTGCTCTGCAGGTTCTTCGTATCCGTATCGTGCGTGTAGATGTCGTAGCGGATGCCGAGGTTGAGAGTGAGCTTGTTAGTTAACCGAAAATCGTCCTGGGCGAACTCCCCGAATTCGTTTGTCCGCGTGTTGGGCCTGTCGAAGAAGTGGTCGCGGTCGACACCGTTCAGCGCGCCCACCAGGAAATCGGCGAGGGACGAGCCATTGGAGCCAGTGCCCGTATAATTGCCGCCGGCAGAGAACTGCCCACGCGGATCGTTCTGCGCGTTGAAGACGCGCGCCTGGATGGGATCGATCGAAATGCCAAACTTCAGGTTGTGGCGGCCATGCACAACCGAAAACGCGTCGTTGAGCTGGTAAATGTTGGAAACTCTGCCCGTCGTCTGCGGTAACCAGCCGCTGTCTCCGGTGCCCTCGAACCCGTTGAGGTTGACTTGAGCAATGCCGCTGGTATCAGGATAGGCAGCGATGTTTCCATTGGGAACGCCCAGAGTATTGTTCTCGTTCGGATACTGCGCGAACGCGGCGGTGAAGTCGGCGGTAGAGTAGCGGCTGTAGCCAAGGCGCAACTCGTTCATCATGGTGCCGTTGCGGCCGAAGGTGTGGTCCCAACCGAGAACGTCGTTGCTGAGCTGGTTAGTGTTTTCCCCATCGCCGCCATTCATGAAGGGGTTCGGGCTAGTGTCGGCGCCAAAAAACAACGGCTGGGTTTGGTTCCGGTTGCTATACCCGAAGCGGGCAAAGAATCGGTCGTTTTGCGAGAACGCCCAATCTACGCGAGCGTCTTCCTGCGGCATAGAGGCATCGTTTACGAGAATCTGGGTGGCATTGTTGAGTGACCCCGAAAGGTTGGGCAACGGCCACACCGAAGGGTTCAGGAAAGCCGCCGCAATGGGTGAGATGTCCGAGGCAGGAACTGTATCGTAGGTCCCGGTAACTGTAATCGCCGAGCTGGCCGTGCAAGGTTGCGGATTGGCCGCGCCGTTGGCTTTGGCGCTGTAGTAGCAGGCCATGGCGTTGGTGATCGGTCCGGCCCCGTTCGAGTCGAATCCAGAAAGATTGCCGGCGCGGGCCGCCGCGGTGGGCGCACTCTGCACGCCGGACGAGCCCGTGGCGAGTTTGAGCCATTGCAAATCCACTGCGAAAAACAGCTTGTCCCGGATAATCGGGCCGTCCACCTCGCCGCCGAACATGTTGTAGTGGAACGGCGGATTCACTTTGCTGAAGTAGTCGGCCTCGTTGAAGTCCGTGTTGCGGTTGAATTCAAAGAGCTGGCCGTGAAACCCATTGGTCCCGGACTTGGTCGCAATGTTGGAAACCTGCGCGCCGAAGGTGCCGTATTCCGCAGTCGGATCGCTAGTTTCGAGCTTCATTTCGCCAATAAAGTCGAAGGGAATCTGGAGCCCCATATATCCGTTCTCCAATTCCACGTCGCTTACGCCGTCTACGAGGTAGAGATTCGATTCGAATGGAAACCCGTTCGTTTCAGTGTAGGCGCCTCCTCCTCCGCCGCCCGGCGCCGTCGTCGCCGCCGTGGACGAATCTTCGCCATTGCCGGCGCCCCATGCCGTTGGCGTGGATCCGGGAGCGAGTTGCATCAACATCTGCGGGCTTCTGCCGTTGACGGGCAGGTTATTGATTTGGGTCGAGTCGATCGTCGTGCCCAGGTCTGAGGTCGTCGTCTCCACCAGCGGGGTGGAGCCGGTGACCGTCACCTGCTGGCTCACGGTGCCGGGCGAGAGCGTCAGGTCTACGCGGGTTGACTGCTCCACCAGCACAACATTATGACGGGACACCGAGGTCCGGAAACCGGCCGCTTCGACAGTCACGCTGTACTGGCCTGGGTTCAGATTGGGAAAGGTGTAAAACCCCTGCTGCCCCGTGGTCGTTTTGTTGATTACATTCGTGCCTTCGTTCGTCAGCGTTACGTTGGCGTTCGGAATTACTGCGCCCGTTGCGTCCTGCACCATTCCCAGCAGGGTCCCCGTCACTGCCTGGCTCTGCGCGACCCTTCCAAAGGCGCAAAGCAGAATCAGCACAATGGCTGCCCATCGGATTGTCAATAGCCTCTCCATAAATAGCCTCCGAAACATTGCCTCGTCGGCTTTAGGCGCCAGATCAGCCTCTGCGAGAAGGTGACCATTTATACTCGCTCGCATTCGCGAGAGGACACCTCGACGCCCTCGACGGTGTCGAACATCTTTGGCGAAACAACCGTAAAAAGGCTAGTGACGGAAGGGTTACGCAGTTTTGAAACATTTTCCCGGCAGCCATCTGAGTCAGCTTTCTGAGCTTAAAGATGGACACGTTTCAGTGCGTTAACGGGGGATGTAACATTTCCGGGCGGGAAGGTTAAGCGCCCATAGGGGATGGGTTTAGATGTCCTGCACGAGGAATCGGCAGGGCAGAGGCCTGGCGGCCAACATGAGGCGCACCCATTTCTGGCCGCGGGCTTTATACTTGCTGCGAGTGATCTGAAGAAAATTGAAGAAAGGGTGTTGCTGACCGATTTGCTACGAACTCCTGTGCCGCGTTGGAGATGGGAAGATGCGGAACAAGTTTTTGGCGCTTGTCACGAAGTTTTGGCAAAGCCCGACAAGAGGTTTTGTTACGTGACACGACGAAATTGGCAGTGAGCAAAGAAAGAGAGAGGGAGAGGGCACGACATGGCCAAGAGCGTCAATAAAGTTATCCTGCTGGGCAATGTGGGCAAAGACCCCGAGATTCGCTCCACGCCAGGCGGCACCATGGTGGCCAATTTTACCCTTGCAACCAGCGACCGGCAGAAGGATGCGCAGGGCAACTGGCAGGATCGCACGGAGTGGCACAACCTTGTGGCCTTCGGCCGCACGGCCGAGATTGTCCGCGATTACGTGAAGAAAGGCACAAAGCTTTTCATCGAGGGCAAAATTCAGACGCGGAGCTGGGACGACAAGGAATCGGGCCAGAAGCGCTACCGCACGGAGATCATCGTGAACGACCTCTCGCTGCTCTCGGGCCGCGAAGAGGGCGCGGGCAGCTACAGCCGCGGAAGTTCATCCGGCAGCTCGTCGGGGTACGATCAACGTACTCCCTCCGGATCCGATGATTTCGCGCAGGCTGCCGAGATTTCCGACGAAGATATTCCTTTTTGATCGCGCTTCAATGGAGCGCCAGGCCTATGGCTCGAGCTGTGCGAGTCGCCCCCAAAAGTTACTTTTTAGAACAAGCCACTCTAGCGACAAATCAAAGACGTTGCGAGGCTTCACCGCACAGACGAAGACCTGTCCGCGAGGTTGCGGGGGAGCGCGCCCGCGCCGCTACCGGTCGGCGAAGAACGCTTCCACGTCTGTAATCGTGTTAGTCGTGCGGTAGGGCGGCAGGCTGCCGAGAAACGTGCGGCCGTAGCGCTGCGTGCGGATGCGGGGGTCGAGCAGGACCAGCACGCCGCGGTCTTCGAGCGAGCGGATGAGCCGGCCGAAACCCTGCTTGAGCGTGAGCACCGCTTCGGGGACCTGGTAGTCGAAGAATGGCCGGCCGCCGGCTTCTTCAATGGCCTTCATGCGCGCCTGTACCACCGGATCGCTGGGAACGGCAAAGGGCAGGCGGTCGATGATGACGCAGCTCAACGCTTCGCCTTGCACGT
>JASIJW010000094.1:0-3904 GCA_030050035.1 Acidobacteriaceae bacterium
AGCGCGAGAGGAATCCGGTGCCGTTTCACGTGCTTGTGAATCCACGGCTCAAGCTCCTATCGCCGCCTGAGGTTCTCTTCTTTGAAGGCTGCCTCAGTCTTCCCGGCTTCACGGCGATGGTCCCGCGAGCGGGAAACGTTTCAGTTGACGCGCTCGATCATGAGGGCCGGCCGGTGCACATCGAAGCGTCAGGATGGTACGCGCGTATCCTTCAACACGAGATTGATCACCTTCGCGGAATCTTATATATCGACTGGATGCGAAGCCGCAGCTTTTCCACGCTCGAGAATTACAACCGCTACTGGAAGACAAAATCACGGACTGACCTGCTCCAGGAATTTGCCTCCGATACAGCGGAAACTTAACTGCGTGCTATCGCATTGAAACAAGAGGGTCTTTAATTGCCCGTTGCGACGCGCTCGCGATAGTGCTAATCTCCCACCATGGTTTTGCTCCACAGGATCGCATATCGTCCGGCATCCTCCAGTCTGCCGGCAAGTTCCTGTTGTTGACGCAGCGTCCTTCTTCTCTCCTCTGCCCGGGATGTTTTCGGCAGCCGTAGCGATTTCAGCTCCCCTTCGAAGACTTATTCGCTGAAAGAGGTTTCCTCACATGTTCATTTCGCGCGCAAGAGTTGTCTCTCCTATTGTCCTAGCGGCAGCGCTTCTGGTCCAACGCGCCTCCATTGTTATCGCCCAGGATTTGAGTAGCGGCGCTGGGACAATCGTGCCGGCCGGCATCTGGGTCGGCACCGTGCAGGTGAATTCGCACGAAGTTCCGTTCCGTCTCGAAATCGGAGGAAGCGAAGACCATCCGTGGGCCGCGCTAGTGAACGGAAGGGAGAGGTTTGCGGCTTCAAGCGTCAGCTATGCGAGCGGGCACTTGACTCTTCACTTCGACTACTACGCAAATATACTCGACGCCACGCTCGAAGATGGGACGCTCACCGGAACCTTCAGCGGCCGCGGACACAGCGTGCCTCTTAAAGCCGAGCTGAACGGGAAACTGCCGGCGCCGGATGCGAATCCACCTCGAATTGGCGGTTTGTGGGAGGTTGCCGTCGATAACGGAGCCAAAGGAGAACACACTTGGAAGCTTCGCGTCCGGCAAAGCGGTCCAACAGTCAACGCAGTGATCGAACGAATCGATGGCGATACCGGAAACTTATACGGGGAGTGGCATGACGGCGCATTTACAGTCAGCCATTTCACAGCAGCTGGGCCCAATTTCGTGGTGCTGCGGCCCCAGCTAGACGGCACGCTGCAAGTGGAAACATCTGCGCACGGAGCCGCTATACAGAGCTTTTCGGCTCATCGCGCCACTGCGGTGCGAACTGTTGGTTTGGAAAGCGCTGACGATCCTTTGCATCACACATATCTTATGAATCCCGAAGAACCGTTGCAGTTTCGCTTTCCCGACCTGAACGGCAAGCTTGTCAGCAGTTCCGACCCGGACTTCGCGCAGAAGGTCCTGATTGTGGGAATTGGCGGAAGCTGGTGCCCAAACTGTCAGGATGAAGCTCCATATCTGGAGACGCTTTACCGCAAGTATCACAGTCGCGGACTGGAGATCGTGGAACTTAGCTTTGAGGAGTCGTCCGAGCTTCAGAATCCAGCGCGGCTTAGAGCGGTCGTGCGAAGGTACGGCATCACATACCGTGTGCTCATCGCCGGGACTCCGGACCAGCTGAGCGAAAAGTTCCCGCACGTAGCGAACCTCAACTGCTGGCCGACGACTTTTTTCGTGGGCAGAGACGGACTCGTAAAGGCCATCCACACCGGCTACGCAGGTCCCGCCACCGGCAAGGATAATCAAGAACTCGAAGATGAGATGGCCGTCCAGGTCGAGCGGCTGCTGTCGGCCAAGCCTTCTTCGCATGCAAAATCCATTCAAGTTGCCCAAGCACCGTAGGAACTGGGTCACTCTTCGCAAAAAACAAGGTCGGGTGACCCTTGGGCGGATGAGCGAAAGGCAGGTATCGATATGCCCTTGATGCCAGACCCAACCTTCTACCCGTCACCGCTCATGGCGATGCAGGCTCCCTCGGAACGCCTCGCTTATGTGGCGCTACTCAACGTTGGGAACAATGGAAAGCGCGACGCCCTCGGCGTCATTGACCTTGATCCGGCTTCCTCCGAATATGGCCGGCTGGTCGGGCAAGTGGATTTTCCCCGCGGTGATAACGAGCTACACCATTTCGGCTGGAACGCCTGCAGTGCGTGCCTCTGCCCTCAGGCCTCGCATGCGCACATGGAGCGTCGCTACTTGATCGTGCCGGGCATCGGGTCATCGCGGATTCATATTCTGGATACGAAGCCAAACGCCAAACAGCCCAAAATTGTGAAAGTGATCGAGCCAGAGGAGTTCACCAAGAAGACAGGCTATACCTCACCGCATACGGTGCATTGCGGACCAGACGGCATCTATGGAAGCGCACTTGGATCATCCAGCGGAGATGGCCCTGGCGGAATTTTTCTAATGGATGCAAACACGCTTGAGTTGAAGGGCCGGTGGGAGCAAGATCGCGGGCCGCAGCAACTGGCTTACGACTTTTGGTGGCACTTGGGACACGACACTATGGTGACCTCGGAATGGGGAACACCAAACATGGTGAAAGGCGGCGTCAATCCGGAGTTGCTGCTGGGCGGCAAGTATGGGCACAAGATACACATCTGGGACCTCGACAAGCGCCGCCACCTGCAGGAACTCGATTTGGGTGCGGAGCAACAGATGGTCCTTGAGTTGCGCCCCGCTCACAATCCAACGAAGACTTACGGGTTCGTCGGTGTAGTTATTTCTCTGAAGGATCTTTCATCTTCCATCTGGATGTGGAATCGGCAAGATGGCGGCAAGAACGGCAAATGGGCTGTACAAAAGATCATCGAAATCCCCGCCGAACCGGCCGACCCGGAAAACCTGCCAGCTTTGTTGAAGGGCTTTAAGGCAGTGCCTCCGCTGGTGACAGATATCAATCTCTCACTCGACGACCGTTTCCTCTATGTTTCGTGCTGGGGAACGGGTGAGTTCATCCAGTACGACGTGTCTGATCCTGCCGACCCCAAAAAGACAAGTTCGGTCCGGCTTGGCGGCATCGTGCGCCGGACGGCTCACCCGAGCAAGCCCAAGCAGCCGCTCAACGGCGGACCGCAGATGGTCGAGATCAGCCGCGACGGGAAGCGCGTTTATTTCACCAACTCGCTTTACTCTCCCTGGGACGAGCAGTTCTATCCCGACGGTGTCAAGAGTTGGATGGTGAAGATGGACACGCATCCGGAGGGCGGGATGCACTTCGATGAAAAGTTCTTCGTCGAGTTCGACGGACTGCGCGCGCACCAGGTACGGCTGGAAGGCGGTGACGCCTCCTCGGACTCGTACTGTTACTCGGACGGACGATGACGCACGCTGGCTTGACTTCGACGATGGTGTGGCTGATGCTGCTCCTCGGCGCTTACCACGGAATCAACCCCGGGATGGGTTGGCTCTTCGCGGTGGCGCTGGGGATGCAGGAACAAAAAGGGAGTGCTTTAGCAAAATCGCTTGTTCCCATTGCTGTGGGTCACGCATTGGCGATCGGCATCGTAGTTCTGGCAGCAACTCTACTCGGCATGGTGCTGCCGCTCATGGCCATCCGTTACGGCGTCGCCGTGCTTATGCTCGGCTTGGGAATTTATTGCCTGGTGGGGCATTGGCACCCACGGTGGATCCGAATGCGGGTGGGTTTTCTCGACCTAACTACATGGTCCTTTCTCATGGCCTCCGCGCACGGCGCGGGTTTAATGGTGTTGCCTGCGCTGCTGGGTGGCGGCACCGTCGAAGCCGCGGACCAAATGGCAGGTCATCATCGGATGGCTGCCAGCGCTAGTCCCCTAGCGGGAATGTTAGCCACCGCGGTCCATACGACAGC
>JASIJW010000744.1:0-5540 GCA_030050035.1 Acidobacteriaceae bacterium
GGGAGGGGCAGGACGGAAAAAAGGTTCTCTTTTGGTATTCACGTGGCTATTCGCAGATCTCATTTCTATTTGGCCTTCCCCCGCAATCGGCTGCAGTGTATGAAACTTTGCCTATTTTTCTTCAGGCCTACTCAAAACCGGAATACAAACCAGACGTTGCACTGATTTATGGCGCACAGCCTGAGAATACAAACCTCGACCCGGAAATAGCACGCTTTGTCTCTGACTGGAACGGGCAGTTTGCATATCCCAGGCTAATATATGCGACGTTCGCCGACTTCTTTCGATATCTGGATAAACACTACGGGAATACACTGCCGACGTATAAGGGGGATATGGGCTCATACTGGGAGGACGGCGTGGGCTCAGACGCCTATTATACCGCGCAAGATCGGCAGAACCAGAACGCGATACTTGCCGCGGAGGTACTGTCAACGGTGTCTCACGTCGTTAGCCCTCACTTGATTCCGCCGAAGAATGAAATCAATGATATCTGGAGAGATATCGAACTTTACTCCGAGCATACTTGGACCGCTAGCCCTTCGGTTCGACAGCCAGAAAGCGAACAAGCCACCAAACAACTTGAAGAAAAAAACGACATGGTCGGTCACGCTAGAATTCAAATTGAAGACGTTACAGATCGTGCTCTTAGCCAGCTTGTGGACCAAATTCACGTGCCTGCAGGTACGTTGGTCGCATTCAATGCCTTGAATTGGAAGAGAAGCGCTTTGGTCGAGACTGATCTGGATGAAGATGACGAGCTTGTCGATCTGACGACCGGTCTACCAGTTCAGCTGGAGACGCTTTTTCATAAGGACCACTTCAAACATGTCCGCTTTCTAACCGGCGACATTCCAGCGGTAGGGTATAAGTGCTTTGCGATTAAAGTGCAAGGACATAGTGACCCTGGCAAGCCGTTATTGAACGGAACTCCTGTTATAGAAAATCAATACTATAAGATTACTGTAAACAAGACGAAAGGAACAATCGAAAGCATTATTGACAAGCAGATTCACCGTGAGCTGGTCGAACAATCAAGCAAGTATTCATTTGGCGAATATCTGTATGTGACTGGTGGCGATGGAAACACGAAGATGATCCATGCATTTCAAGATCTTCCGCGCGCAGAACTTACGATTCATCGCGCCGAGAAGAGCACATATCTGGGGACGCGGCGGACGCCATGGGGCCAGGTCATGGAGTTCAGCAGCAGCGATTTGAATACGCCAGCAATCAATTTGGAGGTTCTTCTGTATGATGAGCAGAAAAAGATAGAATTCCGATATCACGTGCAAAAGGACTATACCACTGCCAAGGAGGCTGTGTATTTTGCTTTTCCTGTGGCTGTGTCGTCACCGACATTTGCATACGCGTCCCAGCAAGGGTGGGTAGACCCTGCAAAAGATATGTTTAAGGGCGCGAGCCTGGAATGGTTTAGCATTCAGCGGTGGATGGCGGTGCGGGACGCTGGCCTGACTGTTGGTATTGTGCCGCTTGATGCGCCACTTGCGTGCTTTGGAGATATCAACCGTGGAGAATGGCCAAAGGACTTTAGGCCCAGAAGCTCCACATTATTTTCGTACGCAATGAATAACTATTGGTTTGTCAATTATCGGGCCGGACAGGGTGGAGACTTTACATTTCGCTATACGCTGACGAGTGCCGACCACCTAGATCCGGCTTCACTCAGCCGAGTGGGATGGGAAAGTATGGAACCTGTCGAACTGGATCGCGTCGTCAAACAGGATAAGATTGGCGATCCGGACAGACCACTGCCGGCCAGTGGTATGAGCTTCCTGACGATAAGCGCGCCAAACATCGTGTTAGTTACGTGGAAGATGGCTGAGGATTCTCATGGAACGATTCTTCGTCTCAAAGAAACTGCCGGCCACGACACAGAGGCGACCATTCGGATTTTCGGAAAAGACAACTATTCAGTCAGCCTTTGCGACGCTGTAGAAGACACCTTGCGTAGTCTTCCTGTGGCGCAAAACCAGTTTCGAGTGCAGTTTCATCCCAATGAGGTATTGACCATTCGTGTCGCGCCGTAGTCAGTGAAAGCGGAGAACGTTCTATTCAGACTCGCGGATGACAATGGTGATTCAGTCAACATCCATCTAAGTCTATAGGTCTGTGAGCTGGACATGGTTCGATGAGCCGTCCGTTATGTCCAAAGGAGAGAGTATGAACAATGAAGTAAAGATGAGCCGGCGGACGCTTGCTAAGGGCCTGGCGACCTGCGCGGCGGCGGCCGGAGTATCGCCGTATCTGTGCGCTGGAGACACGATTACGGCTTCAGTGGAGACGCCCGCCTGGAAGCCTATCTTTCCGGGCGTGTGGCGTGCGACGATTGGTGTGCCAGAGCGTTTCACTCCTGTATCCAGCCGCTTAGTAGCGCCGCACATAGCCGGCTTCGAGAAACTACCCCGTGTCAACACCGCACCGCTGTCAGCAATTGAGGGCAGGCGAACCGAGCGCGGCTGTGTGGTTGTGCTGCCGCTCCGGCCGAGTGAACAGATCTATGGACTTGGTCTTCAATTCATGTCGTTCGCACAGCGAGGGAAAAAGAAAGCCGTCCGCGTCAACGCCGATCCCAAGATGGATACCGGCGACTCCCATGCTCCGGTTCCCTTTTATGTAACCACGGAAGGGATCGGCGTCTTAATCGACACTACCCGGTACGCGACCCTTTACTTCGGTGATGCCAGGCCCAAGCCCACGCACTCGGTGGGGGCTGTAACGAGCGCCAATCCCAACCCGAATTACACGCGCAATGTCCAGGACGGCGACCTGGGCACAATCACAGTTGACGTACCAACGGCCCAGGGTGTGGATGTTTATTTATTTGCAGGGCCGGAGATGCTCGATGCCGTGAAGCGCTACAACGTCTTTTCCGGCGGTGGCAACGTGCCGCCGGAGTGGGGGCTCGGGTTCTGGTACCGGATGGATGCGCGTGCAACTCAGCAGAGCGCACTGGCCATGGCTCGAGAGTTTCGTGAGGGCAAGATTCCTTGCGATGTGCTCGGCTTGGAGCCTGGATGGCAGACCCACGCATACTCCTGCACCTTCGTTTGGAACAACGACAGGTTTCCCGATCCTCGGGGATTCCTGCGTGCGACGGAAGATTTAAATCTAAAGGTGAATCTATGGGAGCACGCTTACACGCATCCGGCGTCACCGATATTTTCGGCGATCGAACCGCACTCGGCCGACTATGGCGTGTGGGGCGGCTTGGTTCCGGATTTTGCTGGGGAGCCGGCGCGCGAGGCGTTCAGCGCATACCACGGTAAGACCTTCCTCGACCTGGGCATAAGCGGATTCAAGCTCGACGAGTGCGACAACTCCGATTTTACCGGCGGGTGGTCGTTCCCCGAATGCAGCCGATTCCCAACGGGCGTGGACGGCGAGCAAATGCACAGCGTCTTCGGTCTGCGGTACCAGATGGCAATCTGGGAGGAGTTTCGCAAGCGGAGCCAACCGACCTACAACCTTGTCCGCTCCAGCGGAGCATTAGCGACGCCCTATCCGTTCGTCCTCTACAGCGACCTCTACGTGCACAGGGATTTTATTCGCGCACTGGCAAACTCAGGCTTCAGCGGATTGCTCTGGTGCCCTGAGGTGCGGGACGCCGTAAGCGAGGAAGATCTGATTCGCCGATTGCAAAGCGTGGTATTCTCTCCGCTCGCCATGGTTAATGGCTGGTACATCAAGAATCCTCCGTGGAAGCAGTTGAACCGGCAACTGAACAACGCGGATCAATTGCTTGACGGCTGGGAGAAACTCGAGGCGCGGTGCCGCGAGATTATCGGTTGGCGTATGCAGTTAGTACCCTATCTTACAGCGGCCTTTCAGCGCTACGCCGATGACGGTACACCGCCTTTCCGCGCGCTGGTATTGGATGCTCCAAAAGAAGTCAGACTTCATACAGTCGATGATCAGTACATGATCGGTGACAGGATGATGGTCGCACCAATCTTTGTTGAGGAGCCTGACAGTCAACCCTGCAGCCAGATGATGCGCAGAAGTCCGGATGGTGGACGCATCGTTGTGCTGCCGGAAGGTACCTGGCATGACTTCTGGACCGGAGAGGCGTTGGAAGGCGGCAAAGAGATTACGGTGCCTGCGGCGACGGAAAAGATCCCAGTGTATGTCAAGAGCGGCAGCATCGTACCTTGGGCAGATGTCGGTTTGTTTGCCGGTGCACCGGAAACGCGGCGGCTCACGGCGCGCGTGTATGGCGATGGGGCCTTGCCTTTCACCATACGTGTAGGAGGGGAAATGATGCAACTTACTTGGAGCGGCGGAAAGGGCAACGTGGAAGGCGTGCATGGAGGTTACGACGTATACGCATGGAAGCAAATTGACTGACACGATTGGAATCGCGACGGCCAGAGATCGAAGTTCGTATAAATGATTTCTGTAAAACTCATACGACTGAACCGATCATGTTATTGACCATCAAAAAGGAAGTTTGCGCCAAGGAGGATCAGGGATGACAGAAAGCGTCAAGGTGAAGCTCACGCGGAGAGCATTTGTCTGGCAATCATTTCTCGCAATAAACTCATTTCATCTATTCCCCATGTTTGCCGAGACGTTGGGAGACCTTTCTAGGCTAAACCTGAAAGTCTACGATGCTGAAACCGGTCAAATTACTCCTAGTTCGGTGGCCATTCGCACATCGGATGGGGAGTTGCTCACTCAAAATCCAGGCTATAACCGTGGTTTTCGTTGCCCGGGAGAATTTAGGGCCGCTCTGCCTCCGGGAACAACGACGATCACTATCACGAAAGGTTTCGACTTTCAGGCGCAGGTAAAGCAGCTCTCGCTGGCGCCGGGCGCCGATACCGAATGCGTCATTTACCTGAAGCGCGTCTCGCCCTTGAGTCGAGAAGGATGGGTGTGCGGCGATAGTCATGTGCATATGCTGCACGACTATGGAGGTATTCTCGTAGATTTCCCCTATCTTGCCCTCAGTGCCCGAGCCGAGGCCCTCGATTATATGGGTGTGACACAGTATTGGAATGTCACCCCGGCAACGCCGGCAGTGCTTTCCAAGAAATGCGCGGAGGTTTCTACTCCCGATTGCATGCTCCATTGGAACCTGGAAGCTCCCAAAAACTATTGGCGCGGCGATGATTCCCATTGCATGGGGCACTGCTGGACGATCGCCCTCCCGGACACGTTGCCCGACGGCAAAGACCCGATCGCCGAATTGCTCGCGATGAGTGCTTGGGATTATGAAACAGAGAAGCCGCCGACTCCCAACTTTGAAAGTCATGCACTGATTCACTCCGTCGGCGGATTGACCGTTTACACGCATCCGCTCCGATTTTGGCGCGGGGCATCGGGTGGCCAGAATGGCTTCCCAATCGAGCAGGACAAGTTTATTTCCAACATGGGCCAGGAGCTGCCCTTCGACACGATAGCTGGACCAACCTACGACGGCATTGACATACTGATGCAGACAGGAGAGCATCTGGTGAACGAATTGGGGGAGCAACTCTGGTTCATGCTTCTGAACCACGGCTATCGGCTCCCCG
>JASIJW010000745.1:0-3666 GCA_030050035.1 Acidobacteriaceae bacterium
CATCACTTCGCGATCGATCAAGGACCAATCGCCCCGAGGCCTGATGCGCATGCCTGTTTTGGGGCGAACATCAACAAGGCCCTTGGCGTCGAGTACTTTCACTGCCTCCCGAAGAACAGTACGGCTGACGCCGAGTTCCTGGCAGAGATCCGCTTCTGTTTTTGGGGTGCTTTTGGGGCTCAGTTCTCCGCTTAGGATTCTCAATGCGAGAGCCCGCGTGACCTGCTCGTACAGGCGTTCATGCCGGATGCGCTGCCCATTCCTTATTGAGTTCCCGCTGGTTGCCATGCGGGTATTATACTATGAAATGTTTTCATGCACTTAGTCTCGATACGGATAACCAAAAGCCTAATCAAAAAAACGCGCCCGGAGGGAGTTAGAATTCAGGACCGCCTCGTTCACAACATTCTCTGGGTAGTGCCCATTTAAAATAGCCGCAACTTGTGAAGCCGCCGTGGTTTGCAGTTCAATGAGCGCTTCATCGCTGTAGAACGCCGAATGCGGCGTGGCAATGACGCGTGGATGTCCGGCCAAGGGGTCTCCTGTAGGAACAGGTTCGTTCGGCCATACGTCGATACCAGCTGCCACTACCTTGCCCGAGTTTAACGCCTCAATCAAATCCTCTGAGCAAACCAGGCTGCCGCGTGCGGTGTTGATCAGCACCACACCGTCCTTCATTCTTCCAAAGGTCGATCGATTGAACATGCCTATCGTCTCCGGCGTAGCAGGAAGGTGCAGGGAGAGATAGTCGCTCTTCTCTAGAAGTTCTGACAGGTGAACAAGAAAAATCCCGTCAATCTCGCTCCGGTTGATGGCGCCGCGCGGCTTAAGCGCAATCACACGGAGCCCAAACGCAAATGCCCGCTGCGCAACCGCGCGCCCAATCTTCCCCAGACCGGCCAGCCCCAAAGTGCGGCCGCGCAATCTCCTCAGCGGCGATTGCGCTTTCAGGTCGTACCGTCCTGCCTTGATATCTCGATCAAACCAGACCATCTTGCGATTGCAAGCTAACAGAAGAGCCATCGCATGGTCCGCAACATCGTCCACGCAGTACGCCGGCACATTGGTCACGACGATTCCCAGCGAGGTAGCAGTCGCTACATCTATATTGTCCAAACCAATCCCATAGCGGCCTACAGTCGTGCAGCGGCTTGCAGCCCTGAGCACCGGTGCGCTAACCACCTTCCAATTGCAGAGGATCGCATCGGCGGACGGGGCAAGCCTCACGAGTTCCTCTTCGGTGCCTTTTTCTGCCAACAATATCTCGGCTCCTGCGCGGCTCAGGATTTCGCGCTCCGGATCCAGGCTGGGCCAGGCGTAGTCAGTGATCAAAACCGTCTTTTTCCCATTCATGTGAGTGACCCTGTTCGCCTCATCCTGCTCGTCTTGACTGATTAATAATATCGTATTATTATTAATTGGTATTGTTACCTCAGTCAATACTGAATCAACTAACTCTCTCGTCCGTTGGAGTTTTTGCGTGACCAGAAATCCTACCTTACAGATCGTCTGGAACTCACACAAGCTGCCACCCGACGAAGAAGGTGAGTTTTTGAGTTTCACTCGTCAGCAGGCTGGCTGGCAGTGGATGAGCTTTGCCGTTCGGCGTCTTAAGCCGGGGCAAAAACTAGAGCTTCGCGCCGAGCGAGAAGAGATCGCGGTGATCATCCTGGGCGGGAAATGTTATGCGGACTGGGGCTGCGGCGTGCAGTTAATCGGAGATCGAAAAAATGTGTTCGACAGATTTCCCTACGCGTTGTATGTCCCTGACGCGCACCATGCAGCTTTCATGGCCGAAACGTTCTGTGAAATCGCCGAATGCAGAGTTCCCGCTGAAGCGAAACTCGAGCCTGTGCTCGTCACTCCTGATCGTTGCGTCAGCGGTCTACGTGGTGGCGGGAATGCGTCCCGGCAAATTGTCGATGTGATTCCCTCGCAATTCCCTGCGGACAGGCTGATCGCTTTCGAAGTCTACACGCCCGGCGGGAATTGGTCGAGCTATCCGCCGCATAGACACGATGTCGACGATCCTCCCCGCGAAGTCGACCTCGATGAAATTTATTACTACCGGATCGATCACCCAAACGGATTTGCTTTGCAAAATCTCTATAGCTCAAACACAGGTCTGGCGCACGATTGTGCGGTGAAAGTGCAGGACGGCGATGCTGTACTCGTGCGCGATGGCTATCACCCCGTTGTAGCCGGTCCCGGCTATGACGTCTATTACCTCAATTTCCTGGCAGGAACTTCGCGGACGATGTCGGTGACCGAGGATTCACAGCATGTTTGGATCCGGGATACCTGGAAAACTCCCGATCCTCGACTGCCGTTGGTCGACTGCAAATCCAAATGACAATTCCGGGATGCCCAAATCGGAGAAGACATGACGTGCCATTTGACAATGGCTCAGGCCATGATCAGGTTTTTACAGAACCAATACGTTAGTCGTGATGGCAGAGAATATAAGTTCTTTGCTGGTTGCCTGGGAATCTTCGGACACGGCAACGTCGCCGGACTCGGCGAGGCGCTGGAGCAGACCCCATCGTTTCCCTATTATCTAGGCCGAAACGAGCAGGCGATGGTGCATACGGCAACGGCATTCGCCAAAACGAGCAATCGTCTTCGCACCTTGGCGTGCACAACCTCCATTGGACCCGGCGCGACCAACATGATCACAGGCGCGGCAACGGCCACTGTCAACCGCTTGCCCGTTCTATTACTTCCGGGAGATATATTTGCTCGCCGCAACGTAGCTCCTGTGCTGCAACAGATCGAGTGGCCGCATACCCAGGACATCTCCGTCAATAACTGCTTCCAGCCAGTCGCAAAATATTGGGACCGGATTCAACTCCCCGAGCAGCTTTTAACAGCACTCCCGGAGGCGATGCGCGTGCTCACTTCTCCGGCTGAAACCGGCGCAGTCGTTATCGGCATGCCCCAGGACGTCCAGGCGCATGCTTACGATTATCCAAAAGAGCTCTTTCGCAAACGCGTCTGGCATATTCCGCGTCAGCGCTGCGACCGCGAAGCCCTCCAGCGCGCCGTGGAGTGGATTTGCTCCTCTCGGAAACCGATCATCATCGCTGGTGGAGGTGTCATCTTCTCTGCAGCCGAGACGGCATTATCGAATTTCGTCAAAAGAACCGGGATTCCGGTCGCCGAGACGCAGGCCGGCAAAGGCTCGCTTCCCTTCGATCACGAATTGGCGCTGGGGGCTGTGGGCGTAACGGGCACCGCCGCAGCGAACACAATAGCGCTCGACGCCGATCTCGTCATCGGCGTCGGCACTCGTTACGCCGACTTCACAACTGCCTCGAAAACAGCCTTCCAAGACCCCCACGTTCGCTTCATTAATATCAATGTCGCCGAGTTTGATGCCTCCAAGCACTCCGCATTGGCTCTGATCGGCGACGCGCGGACGACTCTGCAGGAACTGCAGGAAGCCCTCGGTGGGTTCAGGGTCGACGACAAGTACCGCGCTCGCGCGTTGCGTCTACAGCAGGAGTGGGATGAGGAGGTTGAGCGCATCTACAACCTCAGACAAGATCCGCCCATCAGCCAGGGAGAAGTCATCGGAGTGGTGAACACCATTTCGCGCTCCCAAGACGTTGTCGTTTGCGCGGCCGGAAGTCTCCCAGGCGACTTGCACAAGCTTTGGCGTACGCG
>JASIJW010000746.1:0-3575 GCA_030050035.1 Acidobacteriaceae bacterium
AGCTTCGGCAGCCGCGGCAGGAATCACGCCATCTTCGGCCAGCACGGTGCTGGCCGCTGCTTCCACCTTCAGCCAGCAGCGGTATTTGTTCTCTTCGGTCCAGATTGCGCCCATCGCGGGCCGGGTATAGCGATCGATCAAAATTCAGCTCCTAAACGTCAGCTTCATCGTGGTTGTGCACACGGCATTCGCGCTGCAAATCGCAACGTCAGCAGCAAATAAAACTCTAGCGCAACACTAAATTGTACGAGGGCCGGCTGGTCAGCGGCGCGGAATGTTCAGGCGGCGATGCAGCTCATCAAAGAGCAGCCCGCGGCCGGGCGCGTAGGGCTGGAACCACTCGCCGTCGATGACCATCTGCGGGATAGCGCGCTTGCCCATGTGACGGGTGATTTCTTCGAATGCGGCCGGATCTGCGTCCACATCGATTTCGGTATAAGAAATTCCGTGGGATTCGAGAAACCGCTTGGCAGATCGGCAATCGCGGCACCACGCCGCCGTGTACAACCTCACGTCCATAACTCAATTTTATTCCTGTAGCATCGTGCACATGACCGCCGACGAGATCAAGCGCCTGCTCAACCTGGAGCCGCACCCGCTCGAAGGCGGATTCTACCGCCGCACCTATACCTCAATGGGCTATGTGCCGCTCGAGCGCGGCATGCGTCCGCAAGGCACGGCCATCTACTATTTGCTCGAACCCGGGACATTCTCGGAGATGCACCTGCTCTTCTCCGACGAGATCTTCCACTTTTATCTCGGCGACCCCGTAGAGATGTTGCAGCTTTATCCCGACGGCGGTTCGTCCGTCTTCACGCTTGGTTCCGATCTCGAGGCCGGCCAGCTTGTGCAACTGCTGGTACCGGCGGGCATCTGGCAGGGCGCGCGGCTCGCCGAGGGCGGCAGCATGGCGCTGCTCGGCTGCACCGTCACGCCGGGATTCGATTTTGCCGATTACCGCAGCGGCAACCGCGACGAGCTGATAGAAAAGTGGCCACACGAAGCAGAGCGCATACGGGCGCTCACCCGAACTGCGGCGCCAGCATGACGATCATTTCCACATCGCGGTCGAGAATGACGGATTTATCCGGATCGTCGGGATTGTAGTGCACATGCACCCGCTTGTCCTTCACCTGGCGAACAAAATCGGCAGCCTGCTCGGCCTTCCGGAAACTGCGCACATATTTTCCCGCCCGGTATTCGCCTACGTAATAGGTATAGGTGACCTCAGCCCAGTAGCTGCGAATGCTCTCTTTATGAGTCGTGCCGCTCTGAATGGTGGCATCGGTCGCCGGCCAGCCTGCCATCGCCTTGTTCTGCCGCCACTTCTGGTAGAGCCTTCGCACGCCAAAAGCCGCAATCGCCCCGGGGATCAGCCCGAATGCCTTGAGCAGCTTGGCCAACTCCAGCAGAATGAGAGCCCACGGCCAGCGATGCGAATGCATGCCTGCAATCATGATCGCAATTATGGCATGCGTTTGCCCGGCAGAGCCGGGTCATCTCGTTCGAGTTCTCAACATTTAGAATAAGAACTGATTCAATTTGCTCTTCGTTCGCTCTTCCGGGGATTGCTGCTGCGGAGTTGATTCGTGGCGAACCGATAGCGAATGGGAAGGTTCGTGCGCTCTTTTATGCATCGTTGGTCGAAGCTCTTTGTTCCCACCCTGCGCGAGGCCCCGGCAGATGCCGAGGTGGCCAGCCACAAATTCCTGCTGCGCGCCGGCTACATCCGCCAGCTCGGCGCCGGCATTTACAACTACCTGTTTCTCGGCCAGCGCTCGCTCAACAAGATCATCGCCATTGTGCGCCAGGAGATGGACACCATCGGCCAGGAATTCTATCTGCCCGCCATCCTGCCCAAGGAGCCGTGGGAGGAAAGCGGCCGCTGGACCGGGATGGGCGACAACATGTTCCGCCTGAAAGACCGCAAGGGCGCCGAACTGTGCCTGGGCATGACACACGAAGAGATCATGACCACGATCGCCCGCGGCGAATTGCGTTCGTATAAGCAGTTGCCCCAGATCTGGTACCAGATCCAGACCAAGTTCCGCGATGAGCCGCGGCCGAAGTCTGGCCTGCTGCGCGTGCGCCAGTTCACGATGAAGGACTCCTACTCGTTCGATCTCGACGAGGCCGGTTTGGACAAGAGCTTCAACCTGCACGACCAGGTCTACCAAGCCATCTTCCACCGCTGCGGCCTCAAATTTGTCTCGGTCGAGGCCGACTCCGGCGCCATGGGCGGCTCGCAGTCGCAGGAGTTCATGGTCTACTCCGACGCCGGCGAGGACCTGATCGCAAGCTGCCCCAAGTGCGGCTATGCGGCGAACGTTGAAAAGGCCGTTTCACGGCTTGAACCTTTAGAGGAGATGGTTGCCACGGGAGACGGCATGCCGGAGCTGGTGCACACGCCGGGCTGTGCGTCCATCGCCGACGTGGCGGCGTTCTTCAAAATCTCGCCAGCCAGCGATATCAAGTGCGTGGCTTACATGGCGCTCAAGCGCGGCGAAGCAGGCAAAAAAGCCGGGGCCCCCACAGACAGGTCTTCGTCCGTGGGGTGGGAGAAGGACACCTGGCATGGCGTGGCAGTCTTCCTGCGCGGCGATCACCAGGTGAACGAGACCAAACTGATGGGCGTTATCGGCGCAGCAGATCTGCGGCCTATGCAGGCGGGAGAGCTTGAGCAATTCCTGCAAGCGCCAGCCGGATACCTGGGCCCGGTGGGGCTCAAACCCGCGGCCTGCACGCTGGGCGATGGGCTTACCGTAGTCGTGGACAGCGCCCTCGAAGGCCGCAGGAACATGGTGTGCGGCGCCAACAAGCTCGACTACCACCTGCGCAACGTGACGCCAGCGCGCGACTTCGGCTGGACGCTCCTGGCCGATATCCGCAGCGTGAACGAGGGCGAGCAATGCCCGCGGCCGGGCTGTCATGGCAAGCTGGTGGTCGGCAAGGCCGTCGAAGTCGGTCACATCTTCAAGCTCGGCAACAAGTACACCGAGTCGATGGGCGCGCGAGTGCTCGACCCCAACGGCAAGGAAGTTACGCCGATCATGGGATGCTACGGCATCGGCATCGAGCGCATCCTCACCGCAGCCATCGAGCAGTCGAACGACGCCAATGGCTTCTGGCTGCCGGCTTCAATTGCGCCCTTCACGGTGGTAGTCACGGTGACCAACATAGCCGATGAAACCCTGCGCAGAACCGGCGAGCAGATCGCCTCCGAGCTTGAATCCGCAGGACTTGACGTGCTGCTGGATGACAGAGACGAGCGTGCGGGCGTCAAATTCAAAGACGCTGATCTGGTGGGCATCCCCTACCGAATCAACGTGGGCAAGAAGGCCGCTGCCGGCCAGGTGGAGCTGGTGACACGCGCCACGGCCAGCAGTGCGGATGTGGCTATTGCCGGCGTGCTCGCGGCCGTTAAGGAGAAAGTGGAAGAAGAACAGCTTTTGGCTACCACCGCCTGACTGATCACTGAGAACGACGACTGCACACTGGAGTCTTATGGTAGTGAAGATCAAATTCGCGCGGCCTACGGCCAAACCTCGCGGCCTGCGGCTGCTTCTGCTCGCTGC